>JAGHCC010000096.1 GCA_021160685.1 Desulfobulbaceae bacterium
ATACTCGCTTACCTGGCCTTCTTGAATAGCACCAGTATGCTTCGAAGTCCCAGGTAAGCGTAGACTCCGAATGAACGAATCTAAGGCACTGGTGAGCTTTTACACTCCGAGTTTTCCTAAGTTATGTAGCCCCTGGTGAACTATTACTATCCAACAGTAAGTAATGTTACGTCTATTCCGAAAAAGTGTGCCGCATCGGCAAGTTTGATGTCCGCCGTGAGCAGATTCAAGTGCGCAGTAAAAGTCATTGCCAGATGCAAACCGTCAAGAGTTCGCAACGAAGTATTGAATTGGGCAATCCAGTTGGCAGCCATGGTATAATGATGCTCATCTATATCAAGCTGTCGATACAGTTTTTGCTCGAAAAGATGGTATTCAAACCGGCGGATGATTTTATTGCCATCTTCCGGAGCCATGCCTTCCCTGACCTTCCTGGAAACAGCAGAGAAAAGTTCAAGTTGTGTTAAATGGCTGATAACGGGTATGCCCGCAGATATAATAATTTCTTCGGCTTTATCGCTAAGGGGTTCCGGACAATAATAGGCGGCAAGGACACTGGTGTCGATGTAGTACATCAATACCGCTCCTCATCACGGGCAGTCAGGACGGCTGCACCGAGTCCTTTTCCCGGTACGGAAATTGTTTGACGGAATTCTTTTAAACTTGGCAATCTCTGATCTTTTTCCGGCGGCACAAGACAGGCTACTTTTTTTCCACGTCTCGTCAGGAGGATATCCTGGCCTTGTTCAACTTTGTTGAGCAGTTGACTGAATTTGGCCCTTGCCTCTTTTACGTTTACTTCAAGCATAACTCCTCCTTATAAATAGTATTACATTTAAAGGGTACACTCAAAGAGTACATGTGGTTCCCGAAAAGTCAACCCTTTACCCAAATACATTATTGTTGATGCCGGATGATATCCAGGAAAGAGCCGGCATGAGGGTAACTCTTACATCTTTTTATCCTTTTCGCTTTCTCTTCACCCCACGGATAGCCTGGGCCTTTATCGGATCATCGGGCCAGTAGTGTTTCGGGTATCTGCCTTTGAGTTCTTTTTTTACCTCATGATAGGTGTTCTGCCAGAAACCGACAAGATCCAGGGTAACCTGAATGGCTCTGCCGGCCGGTGACAACAGGTGAACAAGGACAGGGATTTTTCCGTCAAACACGGTTGGGGTGGCAGTGGCGCCAAACATCTCCTGCAGACGGACGGCAAGAATGGGCGGTTCTCCGGGTTGGTACAAAAGCCTCTTTTTTGATCCGCTTGGAACCTGAAAATGGGTGGGAGCTACCCTGTCAAGTTCCTGCTGCTTCTGCCAGGAGAGAAGAGAATGAAGGATTGGATACAGATCAAGATTTTTAAGTTGTTTTAACGTTGTAATGGAATCAAGATACGGTTCAATCCAGGAGAGATCGTTCATCAAATTTGTATCTGATACATCAGGCCACCTGTCAGGATTCCAGACATGGGCACATTGCATTCTGGCTTGAACTTCGCGGCTTTTTTTCTGCCAGCCCAGACAATCAATCCCTGTCTGTTTTATGCCTTCAAGAAGACATTGGCTGATTTTGTATGGATCAACCTCAGACAAGGGTTCCTTCGTCATCTCAAGCTTGCCGAGTAGCAGGACGGAGGCAGCCTCTACTTTATTTTTATTCCACACCACTCTGTCCTCCCTGGACAATAAATGACCATGGCCTCCGATGATTTTTTCCCGGGACAGAGCCGCCCCTAGAAAAATACGGCCCTGTTTCTTTCCGCCGTCAACATGGGCCGCCACCAGAAAATCAGCCTGATGCAGATGATCCCCGACCGGGAGGATTACCCCGCGACCTGAGGACAGCAGATGCTGACTGGAACCAGGTTTTTTCATGGCTATGCGATCAGGGTAAGCAAGGGCCAGCAGATTGCCGGACTCCTGGAAGTTCCGCACTCCTCCATCAATGCCAAGAAAATGTTGATATTGGTCAGCCTCCCGGAGAATGCGGTGACAGAGAGATGGGTCTGCGCCCCGGGCTCGAACCAGGGCTTGCCCCTTTTGCTCAAACAGACGCAAAATATCCAGGCGATCTTCGATATCGACGCTTTGAGCGCCATCACTTCCACGAAACGGATCACGGTTTTGCAATAAAGCCGCTAGCCGGCAGGCCAGCGGGCCATTTCCCTGCTCACGACCACGGAGCAGCATTAGCGCCAAGCGTGGATGCAGGGGCAGGGATGCGATTTGTCGGCCAATCTCAGTGAGTCCGCCTTTTTCGTCAACAGCTCCCAGTCGGGCAAGAAGATCACGGGCCTGATTCACCTGACCTGTCCGTGGCGGATCAAGCCAGGTTAGTTCCCCCGGGTCATTTACGCCCCACAGCAGAACCTCAAGAAGTAAAGGGGCGAGATCAGCGCCGATTATCTCCGGGGGCAGAAAATCAGCTTTTGAGTGATGTTCGCCCATGGTCCATAGTCGGTAACAGATTCCTGGCCCAAGCCTTCCGGCCCGTCCAGCCCGCTGGTCAGCCGAAGCCTTGGAGATGGAAATGGTATGCAGGGATGTTAAACCGGTTGCCGGAGAGAAACGGGGAACCTTCATGAGCCCGGAATCAATAACAACCGAGACACCTTCGATGGTGAGGCTGGTCTCGGCAATGGGGGTAGCCAGGATTAATCGCCTCTTCTCTGCCCGGTCAAAAATCAGATCCTGTTTTTTCTGTGGCAGATTGCCATAGAGAGGCAGACAAAGGACATCACCATCAATTCGATTTTGCACCGCTCTGATTTCACCTGCCCCCGGCAGAAACACCAGAATATCTCCGTTCTGCTCGGCCATGGCCCGGCGGATGGCTTTAACCGTGCGCTGAATAAGGAAATCCGTGGGTGGACAGGAAAGATAGTTGAGCGTTACCGGAAAGCAACGTCCCTTGCCTGAAATCACCGGAGCTCCGCCAAGGAGTCGTGATACCCGGAAGGTATCCATAGTAGCGGACATGATCATTATTTTCAGGTCATCACGCAGCGTCAAAACGTCCAAACAGAGGGCCAGGGCCAGGTCTGACTGGAGAGATCTTTCGTGAAATTCATCAAAAACAACCAGCCCCACACCGGCAAGTTCCGGATCCCTCTGGATCATACGGGTGAGAATTCCCTCGGTAACCACCTCAATTCGTGTTTCGGAGCTTATTTTTCTGTCAAAACGGATGCGGTAGCCAACCAGTCCTCCAACCGTATCACCGGCAAGCTCACTCATCCGTTTTGCCGCCATGCGGGCAGCAAGACGCCTGGGTTCCAGAATGATGATTTTTCGCCCTGCAAGCCATGGTTCATTCACCAGGACCAAGGGGACAATTGTGGTTTTACCGGAACCGGGTTCTGCGGCAAGAACCACGGATCGGTGGTTTGCAAGGCTTTTCCGCAACTCGGGAAGAACAGCGTGAATAGGCAGAGGTGGGAGATCATATTTCATCATTTGACCATAGCATTGCTGCCGGTTCTTCTCAAGAAATCCTGTAACTAATGAAATGAAATACAACGGTTCATAAAGCTGTCTCGAAATGACAACCGTAGATTGGCTATTTATGCTGAAAAGATTAACAAAATGGAATAGTCTTGGTAATAGCTTCTAAGTAACAAGATTTCGACAATTACCAATAAATATCGTAATAACAACATGATAAACACAAAAAACTTCGTACACGTCATCCCGGCATGTTTTTAGCCGGGATCCAGAAACTTGCCACACACTCCATCCTGGATTCCGGCTAAGACCATGCCGGAATGACGATATATTTTTTTGTTACTTTTATAATAAACGCCGGGATTTTTACCCCCGGTTAGGATGCTGAATAGTTACGATACCAGTTCATCAATACATATTTCTTATTTTTGAATTCATTATGTACGAAGAAAATTTTGATTTTACCGCATCTCCTTTTTCTATTGCACCGGATCCTCATTATTTATTCATGAGTGAACGTCATAAGGAGGCATTGGCCCATCTTCTCTATGGCATCAGAAGAGAAAGTGGTTTTGTTCTGCTAACCGGTGAAGTTGGAACAGGGAAAACGACGATTTGTCGCTGTCTCCTTGAGCAAGTTCCTGATGATACGGATATTGCATTTATTTATAATCCCAAATTAACCGTTGAAGAACTCCTGGCCACAATATGCGAAGAGTTTGGCATAAATATTCAGGGAAAATTAAACAGCATTAAGGTGTTTGTTGATCACATCAACAGCTTTTTACTCCGTTCTCATGCAAAAGGACGGAAGGCAGTATTGATTATTGATGAAGCCCAAAATCTCAGTGTTGATGTCCTGGAACAGATACGACTGCTTACTAACCTGGAAACAAACGAACGTAAGCTTCTGCAGATCATTATGCTGGGACAGCCTGAACTCAAAGAGATGCTGCAACGTTCGGAGTTACGGCAACTCGCCCAGAGAATAACAGCCCGGTATCATCTTGAGCCTCTGGCAGAAAGAGAAGTGGGTGCCTATGTGGCCCACCGATTAACAATGGTCGGTGGACGAAGCAAGATCTTTCCTGCTTCAACCATAAAATTGCTGTATCAGTTAAGTAAAGGCATCCCACGCCTGATCAACATTATTTGCGACCGAGCTCTTCTTGGCGCCTATGTGCAAGACCAAGACCAAGTGACCACCTCAATTCTGAAAAAAGCAGCACGGGAAGTTTTCGGTGATGATGGCCAGCAGCAAAATAGAAAAATGTCATACTGGTCAATAGCGGCCCTGTTTCTTTTCTTCAGTGGATCAATATTGGCAGCCGTCTATTATTATCAGAAACCACAGAAAGAAGCATTTTTTGTTCAGGAGTCTGTAACCCAGGCCGATGCCGTGGAGAAGGTGGAACCAATAACTCCCATAGATCATTTAAACACAATAGATCCGGCTGAGGCACGGAAGAAGGTTGTGATGGTGGAGCAGGTCGCGCAGCCAACTGCTGATGAAGTAGAAATTCAAAAAGAAATGGACGGTACGGATATCAATATAGAAACCCAGGAAATTTCTCAATTAAAGTGGCCTGGAGATAAAGTATTTGAAGAAAGTAATGACATGGCCTATACGGCTCTTTTTGCCAGTTGGGCTGTTCCATATATTCCAGGCAGTGGCAGTGTCTGTGCCTTTGCCGAATCATACAGCTTACGTTGCCTTGACCTCCAAGGAAGTTTTGATAGCCTGGTGGCTCTCAATCGACCGGCAGTATTAACTCTTTATGATGAAAATGGTGAATGTTTTTTCGCTACATTGACCGCTTTCCACGGCCAGACCGCTACTCTTGTCATCGGCTCTGAAAGTAAAATTGTTACGATCGAAGATATCGGCTCACGATGGTTTGGTGAATATACCCTGTTATGGGCAAAACCAGCGAAATACACTTCTGCCATAAAGCCGGGAAATATTACTGAAAATGTGGATTGGCTGGATAAGAAATTGGCTTTAATCCAGGGGCGGCCTCCCGGTTCCCGGGATTCCATGATATTCGACGATGCCTTAGCCAGTCAGGTAAAGCAGTTTCAATTTTCCAGGAATCTCGTGCCGGACGGCATTGTCGGCCCTCAAACCATAATTCATCTTAATTCGGCATGCGGCAACGATGTGCCAAAGTTAATTGTCATGCAAGAGGATAATTAAGATGTCCTATATTCTTGACGCCCTTAAAAAATCTGATCAAAAAAGGCAAAGGGGACAGGTTCCTGATCTTAATACCGTCCAGGTAGAACTTCCACCGGAAGATAAGAAAAAAGTTTTGTGGCCATATATCCTTGTGGGAATTTTACTCCTGAATGCGATTATTTTGGCTGTTGTCATGCGTCCGGATCAGCCCATAGTTGAGCCCCAGGCTGTCGTAGAAAACTCAGGCAAGCAGAAACCAGCAACGTTTCAGGGAAAACAGACCGATATTGAACCTCAACCGACCCATGCACTCTCTCCTGCAATCCCGGAAAGGAGCCCTGGAACTGTTGGCCCCACTGTGGATAAAAATATGGCTGCCAGTCAGGAAGAAAGGAGCCCTGTGCCAATCAGGGAAGCATCAGTAAAGGCCCTCGTTGTCCGAGATCGCACTGTTGAGGAGGTGGATGGCGAGTTTACAACGGGCATGAAGAAAGATACGAATCAGGATGAACCACAGGTTGAACCGACTCAGGAATTGGTGACGGATAGTACCATTAAAGAGGAAGGAGATCTTGAAGAGGTGGTCAAAAATATCGTCCCGGAACCGGAACGTATTATTGTCCCCCAGGAAGATTCCATTGTCCCAGCCGAACCGGAACCGATAAAAATTACGACTCTTCCTGGCGAACAATTAGAAGGATTGGAGGTTGATTCGTTACAGCTGCGCCGGTATGTCTTACCAGAAAACTCCGCACCGAAGGAAGAAAAACCCAGAGCACAAAGAGAACCGCTCCACATCATGCAGCTTCCCTTATCTATACAGAAGGAACTTCCTGAATTTCACATCAGTGCTCATGTCTATTTTGAAAAAAAACCAGCCTCTCGCTTAGTCAGCATAAACGGAAGAATAGTGCGGGAAGGGGACAATTTTGTTCCTGATCTGAAGGTGGAGGAAATTACTTCTGATGGCGTGATTTTTAGTTATCATAAATATATTTTTAATGTGCCTATTTTGTAGAGGGGTAAAACCCTTAAAAATTCTATGACCTGCGAAATTCACGCCCGAGAAAAAATAGATCAACTGCTTGCCGCAGCCGGTTGGCTTGTCCAGGATGTCAAGGACACCAACATCTTCGCAGGCAAGGGTGTGGCTATTCGTGAATTTCCTCTTAAATCCGGGCATGGCTTTGCAGATTATCTGCTCTATGTGGATGGCAAGGCCGCCGGCGTTATCGAAGCCAAGAAATCAGGCACTACCCTGACCGGGGTTGAAATCCAATCCGAAAAATACGCCAAGGGGCTGCCCGATGGTTTGCCGGCCTGGAGCACCCCATTGCCTTTTTGTTACGAATCCACCGGCGACGAGACCCGTTTCACCAACAATCTCGATCCCGAACCCCGCTCCCGGCAGGTCTTTGCCTTTCATAAGCCGGACTATATATTTGCGGAAGCAGAGAAGGCTGCTGATCAAAACTTGGGCCAAACCGGTGAAGCCAGCCTCGAATATCTCAATCAGTCGACCACCCTCCGGGGCCGACTCCGCAACATGCCGGATCTCATCGGAGACGGCTTCTGGCCCGCCCAGATCCAGGCGGTCCGTAATCTGGAAAAATCCCTGGCCAGAGACTGTCCTCGTTCCCTGATCCAGATGGCCACCGGCAGTGGTAAGACCTTCACCGCCATCAGCATCATCTATCGGCTCATTAAGTTCGCCGGAGCCCGGCGCGTCCTCTTTCTGGTCGATCGCGGCAACCTGGGCAAGCAGACCTTAAAAGAGTTCCAGCAATACGTATCGCCTTACAACAATTTCAAGTTCAGTGAGGAGTTCATTGTCCAGCGCCTCACCTCAAACACCATCGACACCACTGCCAGGGTTTGTATTTCGACGATCCAGCGGCTTTACTCAATGCTCAAAGGCCGGGAGCTGCCCGAAGAGGCAGAGGACCAATCTACCCAGGGGTTGGATAGCCTGTTCAAAGAGGTTTTGCCCCTGGAATACAATCCCAATATTCCCATCTCCACCTTCGATTTCATCATCACTGATGAATGTCACCGCTCCATCTACAATCTCTGGCGTCAGGTGCTGGAGTATTTCGACGCCCATCTGATCGGACTCACAGCCACTCCCTCCAAGCAGACCTTCGGTTTTTTCAACCGCAACCTGGTGATGGAATACGATCACGAACGGGCCGTGGCTGATGGTGTCAACGTCAACTACGATGTTTACCGGATCAAAACCCAAATTACTGAAAAAGGTTCCAAGGTTGAGGCCGGCTATTATATCGACAAGCGCGACCGCGAGACCCGCACCACCCGCTGGGAAAAACTGGAAGAGGATTTCGAGTACGATCCCAACAGGCTCGACCGTGACGTGGTGGCCGTTGATCAGATCCGAAAAATCATCCAAACATTTCATAACAAGGTGCTGACCGAAATTTTTCCGGGCCGGGAATATGTCCCCAAGACCCTGATCTTTGCCAAGGACGACAGCCACGCTGAGGATATTGTCAAGATTATCCGTGAGATGTTCGGTAAGGGCAACGATTTTGCCCAGAAGATCACCTACAAGAGCACCGGCAAGAAACCCGAAGAACTCATCGCTGAATTCCGCAACAGCTTCAATCCCCGCATTGCCGTCACTGTCGATATGATCGCCACCGGTACCGATATTAAGCCGCTGGAAATTGTCATGTTCATGCGGGCTGTGAAATCCCGCTCCTTTTTTGAGCAGATGAAAGGCCGTGGCGTGCGGATCATCAACAGCAACGATCTGCAGTCGGTCACCCCGGATGCCAGGGTCAAGGATCATTTTATTATTGTTGATTGTGTCGGCGTCTGTGAGATGGATAAGACCGATTCTCGGCCTATGGAGAGAAAGCCCACGGTCAGTCTCGATAAGCTCCTGCAGGCGGTGAGCCTCGGCAATACTGAGCCGGATGTAATTTCATCACTGGCAGCCCGGATGGCCCGGATCGGTCGCCAGATCACACCGGAAGATGATCAACAGGTGATCAAGCTTTCAGGCGGTAAAACTTTGGAGCAGTTGACCACTGATCTGGTCACCAGCATCAAGCCCGATAACCATATTGAACGGGCTCAACAGGATGCTGATGGATCCGATCCAAGCGAAGATCAGATCAAGCAGGCCGCTGTCACGTTGATTATGGAGGCGACCCGGCCACTCCATAATCCCGAATTCCGTAACTTCTTGGTCGAGGTCAAAAGGAAGTACGAGCAGGTTATTGACAACATCAGTGAAGATCAGTTGATCTCTGCCGAGTTTTCAGCCGAAGCCCTGGAAAAGGTCAAGTCCATGACTGGATCCTTTGAGCAGTTTCTTAACGATAACCGCGACGAGATCACCGCCCTGCAGGTTCTTTATAGCAAACCCTACAAGAGCCGCCTGCGCTTTGAGGATATCAAGGAACTGGCCGCTCGGATCGAAAAGCCGCCGCACCATTTTCGGGTCGATAGCCTCTGGGATGCTTATGCGGCCCTGGAAAAGGCCAAAGTTAAGGGAGCCAATGCACCCCATATCTTAACCGACTTGGTTTCCCTGGTCCGCTTTGCCATGCACCAGGAAAATGAACTGGTACCGTTCCCGGAAAAGGTCGAGGTCAACTTCAATGTCTGGCTCGCCCGGCAGGAGTCATCGGGCAATAAATTCAGCGATGAACAGCGCCAGTGGCTCATCATGATCCGTGATCATATTGCCGCCAACCTCGGCATTGAAACTGATGATTTTGATTATGCACCCTTTTCACAACAAGGCGGCTTGGGTAAGCTGTATCAGCTCTTTGG
>JAGHCC010000257.1 GCA_021160685.1 Desulfobulbaceae bacterium
CCTGGATTCCGGCTAAAATCATGCCGGAATGACGCATACGAAGTTTTGTATTTATCTTGTTGATTTTACGATATTTGTACAAAATACTTGAAATCTTGTTACTTAGAAGCGTATGTAAAAATGTTACGAAAAACTCGGTCTGTAACTGTTCAGTAGCACCCAATTTTCATATAAATCCTACGGCATAAAAGGAAATCAATGGATTCTCTACATCTACCTGAAAAGACTAGAAAAATTCTCAAAAGGATTAGAAAACGATTTACCGTCGACTTTGAACCTTTGCGGGTCGGAGATATTGAATTGAACATTCTCAAGGTCACGGACCTGGAACAGCTTCTGGGCGGCAAAGACCCGTTTGAAAATGTTTCAGAATTTCCCTTCTGGATCAAATTATGGGAATCCTCCATGGTGCTTGCCGAGCTGATGGCCACCCTGCCCCCGGCACCGGAGAAGAGCCTGCTCGAGCTTGGCGCCGGCCTGGCGGCCCCAGGCCTGGTTGCGGCTGCCAATGGCTCCCAGGTCACCCTGTCTGACTATGAACCCCATATCCTCGACTTTGAACGGGTCAGCGCAGCTGCCAGCAACATTTCAGATGTAAATTTCAGGATAGTTGACTGGAATAATCCACCGAACATCGGCAAATTTGATACAATCATCGGAGCGGAGATTCTCTTTCGTGATAATTTTTTTCAACCTCTGCTCAACATTTTCAATCAATATCTCGAAACGGACGGTACAATTTATCTGGCCCATGATGTCAGGCGAAAAAGTCTGCCCAAGTTTCTGAGTCTGGCGGAAAAAGAATTTGTCATCGGCACAAAAACCAGTAAAATACGTTCAGAAATTGAAGAACTGACCGTCATGATCAACAGGTTGACGAAAAAATGAAAAATGGAAATAAACGAATCTTTTCTGACTACTGTTTTCTAACTTCTGACTTCTAATATCTCATGCCAATTTATGAATACGAACATATCGGCCAGGGCTGCGATCTGGGCAAAATATTTGAGATCAGTCAACCTATGGACAGTGAAAAATTAAGCCGCTGTCCCCAGTGCGGCAAAGAAGTCAAACGGCTCATTTCCCTTTGTAGCGTGAGTATGCCCAAAACCGACAGCGATCTGAAGAGCCACGGCTTTACCAAGCTGGTACGAAGGGATCACGGTATTTACGAGAACGTTACCGCCACCGGTAAAGAAAGTCGTTACTGGGATGCCCGTAAACCTGAAACCATGCCTGATCTCAAATCAAAAATCGGAGACTGATTGTCCATGAAATATCAAGACATTGACTGGGACAGGATTTGGCGGGAGGGCCGGGCCGGAAAATCATGGAAAAAGCGGGGCAACAGCGACTGGGACAAACGGGCGCCATCCTATGCTAAACGGCAGGTGGGTACGCCTTACGCCGACCGTTTTGTCAAAATGATGAATCCGCAAGCGGACTGGACCGTACTTGATGTGGGATGTGGTCCGGGAACCCTGGCCCTGCCCCTGGCTCCCCTGGTAAAAAAAATTACTGCCGTTGATTTTTCTGCGGAAATGTTAAATGAACTGCAAGCCAGATGCGCAACACAGGGAATAACCAACGTTAAAAGCCTCCAAGCGTCCTGGACCGATGACTGGCAGGCTAAAAATATTCCCATCCATGATGTGGCCATTGCCTCACGCTCCATGTCTGTTGAGGAGCTTGGCAGGGCATTGCGGAAAGTAAATGACTGGGCCGCGAAAAAAGTCTTTATCAGCGATAGAGTTGGCAGTGGTCCGTTTGATCCGGAACTTTTCAAAGCCCTTGGCAGAAATTTTGAACCCGGTCCCGACTACATTGTCACCCTGAATATTCTGTACCGGATGGGGATTCATCCCAATGTAGATTATATTCACTTTGAACGGAGCAAATATTTCTCCAGCCGCGAGGATGCAGTCAAAGGCTGTCACTGGATGCTGGATTCACTGACTGCCGGAGAACAGCTTAAACTTGAAGCATATGTTGATGAAAGACTCCGGCAAAATAATGATGGGATGTGGGTATTCACCCGACGTACCCCGATAAAATGGGCCGTTATCTCGTGGGAAAAAGAGTAAGCTTAAACCTTTGAGCGAACCCTTAGAGGCAAATTTTTATTATGTTCGGTAAAAATAAGACACCTTCGGAAAGTATATTGATTCTGGGTCTTGGCACTATCGGCCTCCACTTGGCCAAGCGTCTGGTCCATGAAGGGTACGAAGTGACGGTTATTGAACCGAAGAGCGAATTGATAAGCTATGCTGATGAAAACTTCGATGCCAGGCTTATAACGGGTAGCGCTATGGCCATTGGCTGCTGGCAGGAGGCCAATGCAAAGGCAATGGATTTTCTCATTGCCGTAACGGATAATGATGCTGTTAACATGGTATCGGCCATTATTGCCGACCGGTTCAATATTGAATGTAAAATCGCCCGGGTACGTTCTCTGGATTTTGGTCATCAGAATTCTGTCATTAAGGGAGAAGATCTGAAAATTGATCTCTTCATCCATCCGGAAGAACTTGCTGCCCAGGAGATTGTCCGCCTGATCAAGCGAACGGCAGGTGATGAAATAATTGATATCGCCCTGGGACAGATGCAGGTTATGGCCACCCGTATTGACGAAGAATCACCGTTCGCCCATAAAAATCTGATTGAAATATCCCGGGATTACAATGATTTTCCATTCCGGGTCGTTGCCATTGCCCGTGGCATAACAAGCATTATTCCTGGCGGCCGTGATGAGATTCTGCCCCAGGATCAAGTTCTCATCATGGCCTCAACAGAGGATCTTCCCAAAGTGATGAAGCTGGCCAAGGTCAAGCAGGAACGGAGACAGCGGGTGATGATCCTCGGCGGCGGCCTGGTCGGCAGCCGCATCGCTAAACTTCTTGGTAAAACTGTTCAAGTAAAATTACTGGAAAAAGATGAAAAACGGGCCGAGGAATTAGCGGCCACCCTCATCGACACCGAAATCCTATATGGCGACGGTTCAGATAAGGATGTCCTGGAGGCAGCAGGACTGCAGGAAATGGATACCTTTATCGCTTCCTCTGGAAAGGATGAAACCAATATAATGAGCTGTATCCTGGTAAAACATCTTACTGAATCCCAGAATGTCGGCAAAGCAAAAAAAAGAATTAAAACAATCTCTCTGGTGAATAAAGAAGAGTATGTGGTCCTGGCATCCACCAGCGGCTCCGACATCGCCCTGAATAAGAAAATTCTAGCCGGCAATGAAATCCTGACCTATATCCGCAGGAGTGAAATGCTGTCCATGTCTCACATGCATGGATTTGATGCTGAAGTAGTGGACCTCATTGCCGCACCGAACTCTCCCATTACCCAAAAACCTCTCTTCAAGCTGGATAAGGCACTTGCCGGTCACATCATCATCGGCAGTGTTTTTCATGACGGCAAATGGGAAACAGCCATCGGCTCCACCCATATTCAAGCCGGACAGAGGGTTATCGTTATCTGCAAGTCCCCCTCCCTCAAAAAAGTACGGGAATTATTCTTGCCTTAGAGTTCAATCAAAATAACTTCCCATTTTGAATTCATCAATCTTTCCAGAATGACGGATAGAAGACCACCAGGGCGGAAAACATCTCCAGTCTGCCGACCAGCATATTCCAGGCCAGGAACCATTTGCTGTAATCGGAGAAAAATGCAAAATTCTCTGATGGTCCGATCTTGCCGAAACCCGGGCCAATATTCATCAAGGCAGAGATGATCGAGCTCATGGCAGATACATAGTCAATATTCTCCAACAGCACCATGACGCAGCCACCGGCCAGGATCATAAAGATGTTCACGCTGAAATAACAGATGGCCAGATCAATGACGGATGAATCAATGGCCCGCTTGTTTAAACGGACAGTGACCACGGCCATGGGCTGAAAGAAAATTTTGCGGATAGTCACATACATATACTTGCAGATAATGACATAATGGACAATCTTGATCCCACTGGTTGTCGAGCCGGCACAGCCCCCGATAAAACAGACCACATAGAGAAACATCTGGGCGGCCTGGGGCCATAGCTCATAATCTGCGGTGCCGAAACCCGTGGTTGTGAGCAGGGAAACAACCTGAAAGGTGCCATACCTGAGGGCCTCAAAAAAACTGTCGTAGGTGTTGCCTTCCCATAAAATAAAAGTGACCATGCCGCAGAAGAACAGCAAAAACCCCAGATACCAGCGAAATTCAGTATTAATCCGCAGGGATTTGCTGTTCCCGGTTAACAGTTGGTAGAGAAGGACAAAGCTCATGCTGCCGAGAAACATGAACAGAATAATAACCCAGTCAAAATAGGCATTGTTGTAATGGCCGATACTGGCGTTTTTCGGCGAATAGCCAGAGGTTGAGACAGTACCGAAAGCTGTACACAGGGAGTCAAAGAGCTCCATTCCTCCCAGGCAGAGCAGGATGGCTTGAATCAGGTTAAGACCGATATAAATCCACCAGAGCCTGACCATGGTATCTCTATTCCGTGGCAGCATCTTTTCTTTGGTAATGACCTGGCCCGGACTTGATTCCGCCCGGAATAACCGCAGGCCGCCTATACCGTGGGGCAGAAAAATGACGGTTAAGGTTAAAAAGCCCATTCCACCCAGGAGATGGGTCTGGCTCCGCCAGAACAGGAGTCCGTGCGGGACAGCCTCTATGTCTGTGAGGATGGTGGCCCCGGTTGTGGTATAGCCGGAAATCATTTCGAAAAAGGCGTCGGTAAAAAAAGGAATTGCACCATGGAGCATGAAGGGAAGCGCGGACAGGGCAGAGACGACAATCCAGCCGAAAACCGCGATAAAGATACCGTCTTTTATGTTTAACTCATTGTGCTTGCGGCAGAACCACCAGCAGAGGGCGCCCAGGGCAAGAGTTATAAGGCCGGAATTAAAAATTGGCCAAAAGTCAGGTTCTTGGTAGAGGAATGAACAGAACAGAGGCAGAGACATGGAACAGCCCGTTACCAGGAGCAAATTTCCCATGATATGTACGATGGACAAATAATTCATAAATGGTTTGTGATAAAAAAGTGTACCTGTTCAGAGTATGTGAAAATGTTACAAATTTTACAGCATCTCATAGTGCCAATTTGAGGCCCCTTAAAAAACATGGACTAACCTCCAGAATGAGATACTATAGCGTATTGTCACCAATTGAGCGAATCAAATGAAACATGAAATTACAGAGAGATCCGTGAATCCTTCTTCAACAGATTATGACATTGTCATCATCGGCGCCGGTCATGCCGGTTGCGAGGCTGCCCTGGCTGCAGCCCGCATGGGCTGCAAAACCGCCATTGTCACCATCAATGTCGACTGTATCGGGGCCATGTCCTGCAATCCGGCCATCGGCGGTCTTGCCAAAGGCCACCTGGTCAAGGAGCTTGATGCCCTGGGTGGAGAAATGGCGAAAAATATCGATGCCACGGCCATCCAGTTCCGTCGCCTCAACACCAGCAAGGGCCCGGCAGTCTGGTCCTCCAGAGCCCAGGCGGACAGGCTCCTTTACAGGCTGCGAATGAAGGAGATTCTCGAAAACCAGGAAAACCTCGATATTCGACAGACCGTGGCCGACCAACTGCTCGTTGAAGACGGCCGCATCACCGGCATCGTTACCTCTCTGGATGAAACCCTTTATTGCCGGGCCGTGGTCATCTGCACCGGCACCTTCTTAAACGGCCTCATCCATATCGGCCTCAAATCCTTTCCATCCGGACGAATGGGAGATGTGCCGTCGGTCTCCCTGGCCGAAAGCCTCAGGGAACTCGGTTTTCAAATGGGGAGGATGAAAACCGGCACCACCCCGAGGCTGGACGCAACCACAATCAACTATGACGAACTGGAACCCCAGGAAAGCGATGATCCGCCCTCTCTCTTTTCCTTTTCAAGCCAACCCGATCCCAAACAGCACCAGCGCGCCTGTTACATTACGTACACCAATGAGACAACGCATGAAATCATCCGGGCCGGCACGGACCGCTCGCCAATGTATGCCGGCATCATTGAAGGTGTCGGGGCCCGCTACTGTCCTTCCATTGAAGACAAGGTCATGCGTTTTCCGGAAAACCCCCGGCACCAGATCTTCCTGGAACCGGAGGGGCTAGACACGGTTGAGGTCTACCCCAACGGCGTGCCCACCAGCCTGCCCATGGACGTGCAGATCGACATGCTGCGCTCCATCAAGGGACTGGAAAACGTCAAAATTATCCGCCCCGGCTATGCCATTGAGTATGATTACGTGGATCCGCTTGAACTCAAACCCACCCTGGAAACAAAACGCATCAAGGGCCTGTACCTGGCCGGTCAGATTAACGGCACCTCCGGTTATGAGGAGGCAGCGGCCCAGGGCTTCATGGCAAGCGTCAACGCGGTCAAATCAATCAGGAAAGAGGAACCCCTTATCCTTAGCCGCTCCCAGGCCTATATCGGCGTTCTCATCGATGATCTGGTGACCAAGGGCACTAAAGAACCATACCGACTCTTCACCTCCAGGGCCGAATACCGCCTCCTGCTCCGGGAAGATAATGCCGACCTGCGGCTGCGCGATATCGGCCATGATCTGGGCTTGGTTGACCGCGAAACCTACCAACTTTTTGAAAAGAAAAGACAGGCCATCAAAGATGGCATGGCATGGCTTTGCAGCACGACTGTCAAACCCGGAACCGAGGTCAACCGCCGTTTGGACGAGAAAGGCAGCACCAAACTGAAACAGATGGTTTCCCTTGGCGAACTTCTGCGGCGGCCCGAGCTCAAAATTGACGATCTCGGCTTTATCGCCGGTCTGGAATTAAAGGTGGCGCCGGAAATCAGAATGGAGGTGCAGCTTGAAATTAAATACGAGGGCTATATCAAGCGGCAGGAAGAGCAGGTGAATCGTTTCAAAAAACTCGAAAATATCCAACTTCCCGATCATCTGGAGTACAAAGGAATGCCCGGTCTCTCCCACGAAGTCATTGAAAAACTGAGCCGGGTGCGGCCGAGATCACTGGGCCAGGCCTCCCGCATCTCTGGCATTACGCCTGCTGCCATCTCTGTCCTCCAGGTCCAGCTGAAGAAAGAAAATTTACTTTAGCTGCTTGCCGGCCAAATTGTCGGTCCCATTCTTCTTTACAAAAAAATAGTGCTTCCCTGTAACAGGCTGAACTTTATCTCTTCTGCAATTTTCCCAAAAAATATTTTTTCATTTTACATTCCTAACAGCTTTCCCCTAAACTGATAAAAGCTATCAAATAAATTTTAAAATCATTTTTGTCATAGGGAAAACATGGCCGTCGAAAACGAGCAAAAAAAAACCACTCTCATCTTTACCTTTTCCATTGTCGTTATTCTTGCCTTTATAGGCGTTATCTTCTTTTTAAAACAAACCCTCACGTCTGTTGAAGCCCATTATGATGATGTGATTGACCATGAGGTGACCATTGCCGGGATGGTGGCGGAAATAGATAATGTCATGCTCCAATGCCGGAGGAATGAAAAAGATTTCCTGCTGCGGCATGATATGAAATATCCTAAAAAATTGGCTGCCAATATCAGCGCTTTGCTGAAAACAGCCGATGAGCTAGGCTCCCTTTTTGAAAAAATAGACGATAGCCAGGGTGTCGGTCAGGCACGTTCCATTATCGAGGCCGTCAAGGCCTATCAAGCCAGTTTTCAAGCCATTGTGACCAGTTACGAAACCAAGGGGCTTGATCATAAATCAGGCCTCCAGGGTTCCTTCAGAAATGCGGCCCATCAGCTGATGGATGGGGCCAAGGCGGCTGATGATGCCGAACTGATGGTTGAGGCCCTGATGTTACGCCGCCATGAAAAGGATTATCTGCTCAGAAAGGATGATAAATATGTGAAACGGGTCCTGGAGCAGATACATATCACACAGCAGGTGCTGGAACAACGGTTGACCGATCCCGCCCTTAAAGAGACATTGAGCCTGAGCCTTGAAGCCTATGGCCGTGATTTTAATGCCCTGGTGGCCGAGGACAAAAA
>JAGHCC010000128.1 GCA_021160685.1 Desulfobulbaceae bacterium
CCGAGATCCTTGAAAACCTGGTAAAATATGACCAGGTCTACACGGAATGGGCCCCCAATGAAAAAGTGGCTCTCGAAGTGGCTATAGGCGCTTCATTTGCCGGGGCCAGGGTCCTGGCCACCATGAAACATGTGGGTATGAATGTAGCGGCCGATCCCCTCTTTACCGCTTCTTACACCGGCGGCCGTGGTGGTCTGGTGATTATCACTGCCGATGACCCGGAAATGCACAGCTCGCAGAATGAGCAGGATAACCGCAATTACGCCTTTGCCGCCAAGCTGCCCATGCTGGAGCCATCCGAGCCGGCCGAGGCGGTTTCCATGCTTCAGGAGGCTTTTGCCTTAAGCGAAGAGTTTGACGCACCCGTGCTTTTCCGCACCACCACCCGGGTGGCCCACGTCAAGGGCATGGTTCCAACCGGACCAAGATCAACAGGTTCGGTTGAGATAAAAATTGAAAAAATGCCGGCCAAGTTTGTCATGCTGCCCGGCAATGCCCGAATGCGGCGCCTGGAGATTGAAAAACGGCAGGCCAAACTTGCTGAATTTGCCGAAACATACAGCGGCAACCGTATTGAATGGGGTGACAAAAAGAGAGGCATCATTACCGGCGGCATTTCATATCTCTATGTGAAAGAGGCCTTTCCCGATGTCTCAGTGCTCAAACTGGGCATGACCTGGCCCCTGCCGGAAAAAATGATCAAGGAGTTTGCCGCAGGCGTTGATGAGCTGATTATCGTTGAAGAACTTGACCCCTTTCTGGAAAACCATATCAAGGCCATGGGAATTTCCTGCCTGGGCAAGGAGAAAATCCCGGCCATTGGCGAGCTGAACAGTTTTATCGTCAAAAAATCACTGGGCGGAGATATCGGTGATATCTTTCCGCCGGTGGATCTGCCGCCCCGGCCACCTAACATGTGCGCCGGCTGTCCCCACCGCGGCCTCTTTTACTCTCTGTCCAAACAAAAAGTCTTTGTTGCCGGCGATATCGGCTGCTACACTCTGGGTTTTCTGCCACCCCTGTCCGCCATGGATGCCTGCGTCTGTATGGGCGCCGGGATTAATATCGCCCACGGCATGAACAAGGCCCTGGGAGAAGAAGGATTGGGAAAAACAGTGGCCGTGATCGGCGATTCTACCTTCTGTCATTCAGGTATCACCGGCCTGGTTAATACTGTCTATAATAAGAGTTATTCCACCATCATTATTATGGATAACCGCACCACGGCCATGACCGGCCACCAGCCCAATCCGGCATCCGGATCCACCTTAATGGGAGAATCGGCCAATGCCCTTGATTTCACCAGGCTGTGCCAGGCCATTGGTGTTAAGCACGTCACCTCGGTGAATGCCCACGACATTGGTGAATGCCGCAAAGTTATCAAGGAGGAAATCGAGAGGCCGGAGACATCGGTGATCATCAGCCAGGGTCCCTGTGTGCTGCTGCCAGCTGAACGAAAAAGAAAAAAATTCCCCTTTACCACCTCAATTGATAAATGCACGGGCTGCTCAATGTGTGTCCAGCTTGGCTGTCCGGCCATCAGGTGGTATCCCATCAGCCCCGAAGAAGCCAAAAAGATGGGCAAGAAAGAAAAACAGAAAGGCTACGCCCAAATCAGCGTGGAGATGTGCACCGGTTGCGGCCAGTGCGCCCAGCTCTGTAAATTCGAGGCCATTACGGCCGTGGAGGGTCAATAATGAAACCAAGCGGCAATATTTTATTCTGCGGCGTGGGCGGCCAGGGCATTCTGCTGGCCAGCGAAATCACGGCCTTTGCCCTTCTTGAATCCGGGTACGATGCTAAAAAGAGCGAGGTTCACGGCATGGCCCAGCGGGGCGGCTCCGTGGTCGCCCATCTTCGCTATGGTGAAAAGGTCTACTCTCCTCTGATCGATCCGGGCAAGGCCGATTTTTCCGTTTCCTTCGAAATAATGGAAGCAGTGCGATATCTGCCCTTTCTCAATAAAGACAGCAAGGTCGTGGTCAACACCCATCAGATTGCTCCACCGGCTGTTGCCACCGGCAAAATGACTTACCCGACTGATGTCCTTGATGGCCTGCGCCAACAAAATATCAGCGTCTTTCCCGTTGACGGCTTTGCCGTTGCCAAAGAGGTAGGTGAAATCCGCACCGCTAATATCGTTCTGGTTGGCGCTCTTTCCACCTTTCTGCCCATTGAGGAAGAGGTTTTCATCGATGTTCTGAAAAAAAGAATCCCCAGAAAACTTGACGAAAACCTGCAGGCCTTCCAAAAAGGACGGCACATTACAGCTGCAGCTAGGAGAGAAAAATGATCTGGAATGAAGAATATGAAACTCTGCCCAGAGAGGCGCTGGAGGCCCTGCAGCTTAAACGACTGCAGAACCAAATTGAACGGGTTTACGCCTCGGTGCCCTATTACCGCCAGAAGATGGATGATGCCGGCGTTCTTCCCGGTGACATCAAGACCCTGGTTGATATTCAAAAACTTCCCTTTACCACCAAGGAAGATCTGCGCAAAAATTATCCTTTCGGCCTCTTCGCCGTGGCCATGGAAAGGGTGGTTCGTATCCACGCCTCCTCCGGCACCACCGGCCAGCCCACCGTGGTCGGCTACACAAAGAGGGACATCAAAATCTGGGCCGAACTGATGACCCGCAGTCTGGTTGCCGCCGGCGCCACCCAGAAGGATATCATTCACAACTCCTATGGCTACGGCCTCTTTACCGGTGGCCTGGGCGCCCATTACGGCGCCGAGAACCTGGGCGCCACTGTTGTGCCGATTTCAGGCGGCAACACCAAGCGGCAAATCATGATCATGCGTGATTTTAAATCAACCGTGCTGCTCAGCACCCCGTCCTATGCCCTGAACATGGCTGAGGCCATGGTTGACATGGGCATTGATCCCAAGGACATGCATCTGCGGGTAGGCGTCTTCGGGGCTGAGCCCTGGAGCGAAAATATGCGCCAGGAGATCGAGAAAAAACTCGGCATCAAGGCCATTGATATTTACGGACTTTCTGAAATCATCGGCCCGGGTGTTGCTATCGAATGCGCCGAAGAGCAGAAAGGGCTGCATGTCATGGAGGACCATTTCCTGCCCGAGATTGTCGACCGGGATACCTTTGCCCCCCTTCCCCTGGGAGAAATAGGCGAACTGGTCTTCACCACCCTGACCAAGGAGGCCTTCCCGGTCATCCGTTATCGAACCAAAGACTTCTCCAGGCTCATCACTGATCACTGCAGCTGCGGCCGGACATTTTACCGAATGGAAAAAGTCACCGGCCGCTCCGATGACATGATGATCATCCGAGGCGTCAATGTCTTCCCCTCCCAGATTGAACATGTTCTGATGAGCATCAAGGGGGTGGAGCCCCATTATCAGATCATTGTCAACCGTGAAGGCTCCCTGGATACCATGGAGGTGCAGGTGGAGGTCAGCGAGGATCTCTTTTCCGACGCCGTGAAGACTCTTGAGGAACTGACCAAACGGATTCAGGTGGAGATTAAAGACCTGCTCGGCGTCTCATGCAAGGTGACCCTGGTCGAGCCCAAAACCATCCAGCGCAGCGAAGGCAAGGCTCAACGGGTTATTGACAACCGGAAGATTTAATGTCATTTAGTCCCTTAGGAATTATTTTCGTGTTATTTGTACCCCTCAAGGGGGCACTGAAAAGAGTCCTAAAAAACCTGATGTTTTATTCCACTTTAGTGGGTTAGGAGCTATTAAAATGAAAGTGAAGCAAATCGCTGTTTTTTTAGAAAATAAATCCGGCCGCATGGCGGAAATTACCGGTGTGCTGGCCAAAAACGGCATTAACATCAGGGCCATGTCCCTGGCCGACACAGCGGATTTCGGTATTCTGCGGCTGATTGTCAACGACACGGAAAGCGCCCGGCAGATTCTCAAAGATAATGGGTTCACGGTGGGAACCACAGAGGTACTGGTCATTGAGGTGCAGGACAAACCCGGTGGTCTGGCCAGTGTCTTACAGATCATCGGCGAGAATCAACTCAATATTGAATATATGTATGCCTTTACCCAGAAAAGCGGCGAGACAGGCTTAATTATCTTCCGCTTTGACGAGATCGACAAGGCCATGGACACTCTGAAGAAAGCCGGTTGCCGGCTGCTCACCGGAGAAGAGGTCTACGCCATTTAAGGGTCTGTCCAAAAAAATATTACAATCTTACTTGCATTCTTACAGTCCCTGAGGCTGTTGCCTGAAATCCAGGCAATTGCCATTTAAAACTTTTAAATGAGGAGAACAAATGAAAAACTTCCTTTCAACAACCATGCTGGCTGTCGCCGCTATCTGTCTGCTGTTCAGCGGCCCGGCCCAGGCTGAGGATGGCACCATCAAGATCGGCGCTATTCTGGCCGTGACCGGCGGGGCCTCGTTTCTTGGCGGGCCTGAGTCAAGAACCATTGAGATGCAGATTGAAAAAATCAATGCCAATGGCGGCATCAACGGTAAAAAACTTGAACTGATCCTGAAGGATTCCGGCGCCAATCCGGAAAAAGCTATTTCTTTTGCTAAACAATTGATTGAAGAAGAAAAAGTCTTTGCCATTGTCGGTCCGTCCACCAGCGGCGAGACCATGAAAATCAAAAACATCTGCGAGCAGGGTAAAACCGTGCTGCTCTCATGCGGCGCAGCCGAGGTCATCGTCAACCCTGTTGCCAAATATGTCTTCAAGACCCCGCAGAAAGACAGCTTTGCCGTCAAAAAAATCTATATGGAGATGAACAAGCTTAAGATCTCCAAAATTGCCGTTCTGGCGGGTAACACCGGTTTCGGCAAGGCCGGTAAAGGTCAGCTTCTCGCCATCGCGCCCGAGTTCGGCATTGAAGTCGTTGCCACGGAAGTCTATGACAAGAAGGCAACCGATCTGAGCGCTGTCGTGGCCAAGCTGATGGCCAACAAAGACATCCAGGCTGTTGTCAACTGGTCCATTGTTCCGGCCCAGGCTATCGTAGCCAAGAACATGCGTCAGGCCGGCTGGAATGTTCCGTTGTTCCAGAGCCATGGCTTTGGTAATATCAAATATGTTGAGGCTGCCGGGGCCGCCGCTGAAGGCATTATTTTCCCGGCCGGTCGTCTGCTTATTGCCGACTCTCTTCCGGCCGACAATCCTCAGAAAGACGTTTTGATGAACTATAAAAATGATTATGAGGCAAAATTCCAGGAACAGGCCAGCACCTTTGGCGGCCACGGTTATGATGCCATCATGATTCTGGCCAAGGCCATTGAGCAGGCTGGCGCAGACAAGGAAAAAGTCCGCGACGCCATTGAAAACATGAAAAACTTTGCCGGTACCGGCGGTATCTTTAACTTCACTCCCGAGGATCATAACGGCCTCGATATCAATGCCTTTACTATGATGACCGTTAAAGACGGCAAGTTTGTTCTTTATGAATAACAGTTGAATCTGTTCAACCCGAAAACACTCAGGGGATGCAGGATTACCTGCATCCCCTTTATTTCGTAATAAAATCTTATTACACTTATGAAAATTTTCGATGTTAACCTCTGGAATCCAGAAGATAAAAACAGATATAAATCTTCTGTTTCATTCTGTCTTCTGACCTCTGTCTTCTGTCTGCTGTAACCATGACCACGGAACTTTTCACCCAATATCTCTTTGCCGGGATCACCTATGGCATTATTTATGCTGTTGTGGCCATCGGCTTTAACATTATCTACAACACCACCGGCATCATTAACTTTGCCCAGGGCGAGTTTGTCATGCTTGGCGGCATGATCTCTATTTCATTAAACCCGTTGATGCCGTTGCCCCTGGCCATTGGCCTTGCTGTAATGCTGACCACGCTGATCGGTGCCTTGATTGAGATGGTCTTTATCCGCTGGCTGGTCCATCCTTCCGTCTTGCGGATGATCATTATCACCATTGGTATCTCTATCCTGATCAGGGAGGTGGCCTTGCATATCTGGGGTGAAGGTGTACGTTCCCTGCCCTATTTTTACGGTAACGAAATTTCCTCCATTGACATTCTTGGCGCCCATGTCTCTCCCCAGGTGCTTTGGGTGGTTGGAGTCTGCTCCATCATCGTCACCCTGCTCAGTCTGTTTTTTAAATTCACTCCCCTGGGTCAGGAAATGCTGGCCTGTTCTGCCAACCGCCTTGCCGCCACTCTGTGCGGCATCAACGCCAAGAATATGGTCACTCTGTCTTTCATGCTCAGTGCCGGGATTGGCGCCCTGGCCGGCTGCGTGGTCTCGCCCATTACCTACACACAGTATGACTGCGGCACGGGGCTGGCCATTAAGGGCTTTACTGTCGCCGTCCTGGGCGGCCTGGGCAACAGTATGGCTGCGGTTGCCGCCGGACTGCTTCTCGGAATCCTTGAGGCCTTCAGTATCCATATTTTTCCCCTGGCCTTCCAGGATGCCATCTCGATCAGCATCCTGTTGCTTATTCTTTTTATCCGGCCCCACGGGTTATTCGGCAGCAAAGAGGCTGCCGAATTAAAGGAGTTCTGATGGCCGTTAAAGACTATCTCTCCGCGCTGATTCTGATAGCAGTTGTGGTGTTCATTCAACTGGCCACCAAAGCGACCGATACCAGCTATTACCTGACCCAGCTCACCATGACCGGCTATTACTCCCTGGTGATTATCGGTCTCTGCCTGGTCATGGGGTATGCCGGCCAGATTTCCCTGGGCCATGCCGGTTTTTTCGCTATTGGCGGCTATACCTCTGCGGCGCTCACCACCTATAATTTGACCCCTTTGCTCGAGCAGGGAAATGGACTGGTTCGTTTTTTGTCAGACAAGGGACTTTTAATCTCTACCCTTAATCTTTACGGCGAAGCTGTTCTCTATGTCAATCCCTGGCCGGCCGCGATACTCGCCGTAATCCTTACCGCCTGCATTGCTTTTTTAATCGGTATTCCCGTTTTAAAGCTCAAGGGCCATTATCTGGCCATGGCCACTCTTGGCTTTGGCATCATTATCTATCGTGTTGTCCTGGCCACCGAGATATTCGGCGAGGCCGACGGAATCTCGGAGATTCCCGGTTTCACCCTGTTTCCCGGTGTCTGCGTTAATGGAGATTTCGGCAACCGGGTCATAAACTATTATATTGCCTGGAGTCTTGTGCTCATTGGCGTCATTCTGCTGCTGAACCTCATTCATTCCAGGGTAGGCCGGGCCCTGCGTGCCATCCATGGGTCCGAGGATGCTGCCAACGCCATGGGAGTCAATACGGCCCGCTACAAAGTCTATACCTTTGTCATCTCCGCTGTATTCGCGGCCGTTGCCGGCATCTTCCTCGCTCATTACAACGGAGGCATCGGCCCGTCCGAGGCCGGTATCATGAAATCAGTGCGCTATGTCGCCATTGTCGCCATCGGCGGTATGGCCAGCATGTGGGGCTCCTTGACCATGGGAGTTCTTCTCAATTTCATGTCCCTCCGCGGCATGTTCGGCTCTTATGATGATGCCGTCTTCGGTGCCATCATGATTATCATCATGCTTTTTGCCCCAAATGGTCTGTTGAATCTTCCTGTCTGGCAAAAAATTTCAAAATCCATTGCCGATAAGGAGAATGACTGACATGGCACTCCTGGAAATTCAAAAATTGAATCGCCGTTTCGGCGGGCTGCATGCGGTCAACAATGTCAGCTTCAATCTTGACCAGGGAATGATCAAGGCTGTAATCGGCCCCAACGGAGCTGGCAAAACCACTCTGTTTAACCTGATTTCCGGCAACCTGCCTGCCAACTCCGGCACTGTTTTCTTTGACAAAAAACCCATACACGGCTTAAAGCCATTCCAAATTGCTCGTTGTGGAATTTCACGTACCTATCAAAACATCAAACTCTTTCCCGGCATGACTGCCCTGGAAAACGTCATGGTTGGCCGTCATGTGCGAAGCAAGGCTGGTTTCCTGAGCGGAATGCTCAACCTGCCCTCCTCCTGGGGCGAAGAAAAAGAGATCAAAGAAAAATCACTTGAATTGCTTGAACTCCTTGATATTGCCGAGTTTGCTGATACCGAAGCCCTCAGCCTTGCCTTTGGCCAGCAGCGGGCCGTTGAATTTGCCCGGGCACTGGCATCAGAACCGAAAATTCTCCTCCTTGACGAGCCGGCCGCCGGTCTTAACATCTATGAAACCGCGGAAATCGCCAGATTGATAACAAAAATTCAGGGCCGGGGCATCACTGTGCTGCTGGTGGAACACGACATGTCACTGGTCATGGACATTTCCGATGAGATCGTCGTCTTAAGTTTCGGCGAAAAAATCGCCGAAGGTTTACCCGCAGCAATACAGAAAAATAAGGAAGTCATTCAAATTTATCTGGGTGATGATGATGCTTAAAATAAAAAATCTCGAAGCTGGGTACGGAAAACTGCGGGTTCTAAAAAGGATCTCCATGCATGTCGATCCCGGCGAAATCGTCACCATCATCGGCGCAAACGGCGCCGGTAAAACCACCTTGCTTTACACAATTAGCGGTATAATCAAACCGACAGACGGCGAAATCAACCTGTTCTCGACTTCCCTTGACAAAATAAAGCCTGAAAAAATTGTCTCCATGGGCTGTTCACTCGTTCCCGAAGGACGTCAGGTATTCGCGACTATGTCGGTAAAAGAAAATTTAATTCTCGGTTCTTATGTGCAATCAAAAAAGAAAGGCTACGACAAAGAAGGGGAATTGCAAAACATTTATAATATTTTTCCAGTTTTAAAAGAAAGAAAATCTCAACTTGCTGGCACTCTGTCCGGCGGCGAGCAACAGATGCTTGCCATGGGAAGAGCCCTGATGGCCAAACCGAAGCTGATCATGATGGATGAACCGTCAACCGGACTGGCACCCTTGATCGTCAAAGATATTTTTCAGATCATTTTCCGCCTGCGCCAGGCCGGAAACACTGTTCTGCTTGTGGAACAAAATGCCAAGGCAGCTCTTGGAATCGCCGACCGCGGCTATGTCCTTGAAACCGGTAAAATTATTTTACAGGGTCCGGCCCAGGATCTGCTCGACAACAATGATGTCCAGCGAGCTTACTTGGGCCGGGATGTTGATTCGCAAGGAGCGAGCTGTGAAGTATAAATCAAGAAGGTAAAAAGACAAAGAATGTAAAGAATTAGAGAAGATAAAGAAAGAAGAAAAGGCGATCCTTTTTTAATGCTCTGCGTCCTTTAACTCCTTTACCTTCTTTAAATTCTATTCATTCTTTACCTTCTCTAGCAAAAGGAGCCATTCATGTATTGGGAACAGGACAAAGAATGCATGCCAAGAGCGGATCTTGAACAGTTGCAGCTTGAACGGTTACAGTCAACCTTATATCGTGTTGCCACCCATGTTCCGTTTTACCGGAGGAAATTCCGTGAATTAAATATCGATCCTGACGGATTCCGCTCCCTGGAAGAACTGCAAACCCTTCCTTTTACAACCAAGGATGATCTGCGCAACAACTACCCTTATGGTCTTTTTGCCGTGCCCCTGCGTGACATTGTCCGGGTTCATTCCTCATCAGGAACGACAGGCACGGCCACGGTCGTCGGCTATACAAAAAATGATATCAAAAATTGGTCCAACTTGACGGCCCGTGTCCTGGCCGGTGCCGGTGTCGGCAAGGATGATGTGGTACAGATCGCCTTTGGCTATGGGCTGTTTACCGGTGGCTTTGGACTGCATTATGGCGCTGAAAGAATTGGCGCGTCGGTTATTCCTATCTCAAGCGGCAACACCAAACGGCAAATTCAGATTATGCAGGATTTCAAGACAACGGCGCTCATCTGTACCCCTAGCTATGCTCTTCTGCTTGCTGATACCATGCTGGAAATGAATATCAACATCAATGCCCTGGATCTCCGTTTCGGCCTGTTTGGTGGGGAACCATGGTCTGAGGGCATGAGAAATGAGATCCAGACTAAACTCAACATCATAGCCACTGACAATTACGGTCTCAGCGAAGTGATGGGACCAGGTGTAGCCGGAGAATGCCAGGAACGTAAAGGTCTGCACATCAATGAAGATCATTTTCTCATTGAAATTATTGATCCGGAAACACTTGAACCAGTCGAGCCAGGTGAGACTGGAGAAGTCGTCCTGACAACCCTGACCAAGGAAGGATTCCCGGTTATCCGTTACAGAACCAGGGACTTAACCCGACTCATTGAAGAACCCTGTCCCTGTGGTCGGACGATGCGCCGCATGGAACGAATTCTGGGACGGACCGACGATATGCTGATCATTAAGGGTGTTAATGTCTATCCCATGCAGATTGAAGCTATCCTTTTTGACATTAAGGGGACGGAACCACATTACCAGATCATTGTTGAACGAGAGGGCCGGCTTGACAAGGTAACCGTCATGGTGGAAGTTGTTGAATCAATCTTTTTCGACCAGATGAAAAAACAGCGGCAGCTGGTTGATCTTATCAAGAGCAGACTGGCCTCGGAACTTGGCATTAGCGTTGACGTGAAGCTTGTGGAGGAAAAAAGTCTTGAGCGTTTTGAGGGTAAGGCCATAAGAGTCATAGATAAACGTAAATTATAGATGGATAACCTCTCACACTTCAAACAAAAAAAAGCCCTTAGGATATGAATCCTAAGGGCTTTTTAAATTTATAACTTATGGTACGTAAATTAGATTTGCAGGTCTTGCATAAAAAACTTCACACAAGATTAATTTTCAGACTCCTCCTGATACTGAACGAGTTCAATAATCGCCATGGATGCTGCATCTCCAGAACGATAACCGGTGCGAATAATTCTCGTATATCCGCCGTTCCGATCCATATAGTCATTCTTCAATTCATCAAAAAGTTTAGCAACTATCTTTTTATCCTGCATATATGAAAGTGCCTGCCTGCGGGCATGAAGATCTCCACGCTTAGCAAGAGTCATCATTTTGTCGGCAACTCGCCGTAATTCTTTTGCTTTTGCAACAGTAGTGACAATCCGCTCATGATCAAAAAGAGAGGTTACCATATTACGGAGCATAGCCCTTTTATGGGATGTTGTCCGACCTAATCTTTTTCCTGCTTTACGATGCCTCATCTTTCCTCAACCTCTTTATGATTAACAGTCTCGTACTTGTGTCAATTTAGGTTAAACCATAAAAGACCGATGTAGAGTACAAAATATCTCGTTATTTCTATTCTTCTTCTTTAGCTTCAGGAGGCTGCCAATTGTCAAGTTTCATGCCAAGTGTCAAGTCCATTTCGGCAAGCAGTTGCTTAATCTCATTTAACGATTTACGGCCGAAATTCTTCGTTTTTAACATTTCAGCCTCGGTCTTCTGCACCAACTCACCAATATAGAGAATGTTGGCGTTTCTAAGACAATTCGCAGAACGGACAGAAAGTTCGAGGTCTTCTACACCTCGGCTGAGATTCTCATTAACAGGTTCCTCATCCTTTTCATCAACTTTTTCGATCACTGGTTCAACTTGCTGCTCATCAAAATTGATAAAAATCGACATCTGCTCCTTAAGAATCTTAGCAGCAAATGCCAGGGAGTCTTCAGGTTTGACACTGCCATCAGTCTCTATTTCAAGAGTTAATTTGTCATAGTCTGTCAGCTGTCCTACCCTAGCTTGACTGACTGTTGACGTGACCTTATTAATCGGCGAAAAAATAGCGTCAATTGGAATAGTTCCGACAGTTTGCTCTTCAGTCTTATTACGTTCAGCCGGAGAATATCCGTTGCCCCACTTTACCTCAAGTTCAGCGAAGAATCGACCGTCATCATCGGTAATAGTGCAAAGATGTTTACTCGGATTCATTACCTCAATATGACCACCAGTAATGATATCAGCAGCTGTTACTGAGCCTGCACCTGTTTTCTCAATTCTGACTATTCGAGAGGTGTCAGAATTCAATTTAAGGCGAATCTCTTTCATGTTCAATATGATTTCGGTGACATCTTCGAGAATTCCTGACAAAGTCGAGAATTCATGAAGAGCTCCTTCTATCTTCAAGGAAGTTATTGCTGCACCTTGAATAGATGAAAGAAGTATACGCCGAAGACAATTTCCAATAGTGGTTGCAAATCCTCGCTCAAGAGGTTGACATATAAATTTACCATAGGTTTCGCTATGGCTATCAATGTCAACATCAACACGTTCAGGAGTGATCAATTCAAGCCAGTTTCTATAAAAAGGTGATGACTCGTCTATGATAGGTTCCGGCTCAATAGTACTCGAATCCTGTTCGACGTTAATCGTTTCCTGGTCGTCGTTGATTGCTTCCTGCTCGTCGTTGATTGCTTCCTGCTCCTCGTTTTCCATATTCTCGTCCATAGGCTTCTACTTGGAGTAAAGTTCAACAATCAATTGCTCCTGAATCGGCATTGTAATCTCCTGCCGGTCGGGCAATGCCTTAACAGTTCCTTTGTACTCTTTATGATTTAATTCGAGCCATGCAGGAACACCTCGTCTGGCAACTGATTCAAGACTTTCTGTAATAGCGATATTTTTGCGGCTTTTTTCTTTCAAGGTTATAATGTCATTGACAGAAACAAAATATGACGGGATATTGACTTTTTTTCCATTTACTAAAAAATGGTTATGCCTGACAAACTGTCGTGCCTGTGTCCTGGAGCATGCGAATCCCAATCTGAATATTGTGTTATCAAGACGTCGCTCAAGGAGCTGCAATAAATTTTCACCAGTAACGCCTTTTGCTCTTTCAGCCAGAACAAAGTACTTCTTGAATTGACCTTCAAGCATGCCGTAAATGCGGCGAACTTTTTGTTTTTCACGTAACTGAATAGCATAATCAGAAACTTTACGCATCCTCGCCTGACCATGCTGGCCGGGCGGAAATGAACGGCGTTCGAAAGAACATTTATCTGAATAACATCTGTCTCCCTTAAGAAACAATTTCAGTTTTTCTCTGCGGCATTGCCTGCAGACGGCTCCTCTATATCTAGCCAATTTGTGCCTCCATTAGTCTCATCACAGTCACAAGTGTAAAAAAACTATCAAATCCTTTTTTCATTTATGATGCTCACGTTTTCTATACCCTTCTTCTCTTGGGTGGTTTACAGCCATTATGTGGCATAGGTGTCACATCACAAATACGTGAAACATCAATACCTGCTGTCTGAATCGCTCTAATTGCAGCCTCGCGTCCCGGACCAGGACCTTTCACCATAACTTCAACCTTTCTCAACCCATGATCCATTGCGGCCTTTGCGGCAGTCTCAACAGCACTCTGAGCAGCAAAGGGGGTACTTTTTCTTGACCCTCTGAAGCCGAGAGAACCGGCGCTTGACCAGGATATGACATTACCCTGTTTATCAGAAAAGGTGATAAGAGTATTATTAAAGGTTGATTTAATGTGGGCTATACCTTCAGGTATATTTTTTTTTTCCTTACGCTTCATGCGCTTTTGCGGCTTTGCCATGCTTACCTCACAATCTTTCTATAAAATTATTTTTTACGTACTGCGCCACGACGCGGACCCTTTCGTGTCCTGGCGTTGGTGCTTGTCCGCTGACCTCGACAGGGAAGCCCTCTTCTGTGTCGCACACCCCTGTAACAGCCAAGATCCATAAGGCGCTTGATATCCATGGCAACCTCTCTTCTCCGGTCACCTTCAACAAGATACTTTGCGTCGATAATTTTCCTGATCGTTGCTACTTCCTGGTCAGAAAGATCATCCGAATTGCTAGTATAACTTAATTCGGCTTCATCAAGTATTTTCCTGGAAGTCGTGCGGCCTATACCGAAGATATAAGTCAACGCAATTTCAATATGTTTATTTTTAGGCAAATCAACGCCTGCAATGCGTGCCAAGTTATTCCTCCTATCCTTACAAAACAGAAACTGTAAAACAGTTCTTCATTAATAGCAATCTAGCCCTGGCGTTGCTTATGTTTCTTGATCTTGCAGGACACCCTGACAACACCCTTACGTTTAAATATTTTACAATCGCTACACATTTTTTTTACCGATGCACGTACTTTCATAATAAAAATCCTAACTCAAATTAACTAAAATTTTCAAAATCATCTTAAGTAAAAAATTCTGTCTTATTTGGGGAATTAAAACAAAAATTAATGCAAAAGATGTCTAGCAGATTTTATTTTTTTCCTCGGGCACGAAATGTGATTCGCCCACGACTCAGATCATAGGGTGAAAGCTCAATTGTAACCAAATCACCAGGAAGAATTTTAATAAAATGCATTCTCATTTTTCCTGAAATATGTGCAAGAACCTTATGTCCGTTTTCAAGCTCAACACGAAACATCGCATTGGGCAAGGGTTCAATGATCGTTCCTTCGACCTGAATAGCCTCTTCCTTTGCCATATAAACTTATTCCTTTCTATTTCCCAACGGCAAATAGCAAAATTTACACTATTTGTTCTTATTTGTCTTCTTATTTTTTAAGAGCGAGGAATATGAAAAATCCCACTCGATAAACAACAAGATCAAATAAATGAACCTGATATATTCTTAGTTTGAAGGTTATAGACTGAAACTAAAACCGTAAGTAAAATTCAATTTTGACGTAAACGAGAAGCGATCTAGTCAATCTCTGGAACTTAAGACCAGTGGTTCATCCTGAGTTACAGCGATAGTATGCTCAAAATGAGCAGACATTTTCTTGTCTTTAGTTATGACAGTCCAGCCATCCTTTAAAATTTTCACCTCATGAGTGCCGATATTGATCATTGGCTCAATTGCCAGGACCATTCCCTCCAAAATTCGTGAAGAAGGACCTTTGCGGTGATAATTTGGAATTTCAGGAGGCTCATGAAGATTCGCTCCAATACCGTGACCGACAAATTGTCTGACAACGGAAAAACCATGTCGTTCTACATGATTCTGAACAGCTGTCGATATATCATCAATACGATTACCGATTTTAGCTTGAGCGATTCCTTTGTAAAGTGACTCCTCAGTCACCTTCAGTAGTTGTGATATTTTTGAATCAAGAAGACCAATCGGAACTGTAATCGCAGAATCTCCGTAAAATCCCTCGTATTTAACACCAAAATCAATGCTGAGGATATCACCTTCATGCAAAATAACTTTTTTTGAGGGGATGCCGTGCACAACCTGTTCATTCAGAGAAACACAGAGACTGCCAGGGAATCCTCTGTATCCTTTAAAAGCAGGAATAGCACCACTTTCACGACAAAAATCTTCAGCCCATAAATCAAGCTGCCATGTAGAGACACCTGATTCAATGCGGCTCTTCAGCATGGACAATGTTCGTGCTACAATTTGATTTGCCAGGCCAATTTGCTCAATTTCAGCGTTAGACTTCAGGATGATTGATTTAGTCATATCCTACAACAAATGGAGGCTGCTTACCTGCGCCCCTTCATACGTCCGCTCTTCAGGAAACCGTCATAATTACGGGATACCGTGTGAGATTCGACCTGCGAAATTGTATCAATAGCCACACCGACAACAATAAGCAATGCAGTGCCGCCAAAATAGAAGGGAACATTCAACTTATTAATCAAAATGGTTGGCAAAACACAGACAGCACTGACATAAATGGCGCCAATAACAGTCAAGCGAACCATAATTTTATCTATAAATTCAGCAGTTTTCTTACCAGGCCTGATGCCCGGAATAAATCCGCCGTTTTTCTTAAGATTTTCGGCTACATCAACTGGGTTAAAGGTGACTGCTGTATAAAAGAAACAGAAGAAAACGATCATACCGACAAACATGGCAGTATGAAGAGGACTCCCCCAACTGAGTAAACTTGTGACCTGCTGAATCCAGTCAATTTTGATAAAACCGCCAATAGTAGCCGGAAACATCATTATGGACGATGCGAAGATAGGCGGAATAACTCCCGACATATTGATCTTCAAAGGAAGATGTGACCGCTGTCCACCATACATCTGCCTGCCGATCATACGTTTTGCGTACTGTATCGGTATACGGCGCTGTGCTGTTTCAAAAAAGATGATCACGCCAATAACCAGAGCCATAAAAACAATCAGGATTGGCAGAAAAATGAGTGTCATTTCTCCAGTGGTGACCATTTTATATGTATTAAAAATAGCAATAGGTAACCTGGCGATAATACCTGCAAAGATGATTAGCGATATTCCGTTACCAACACCGCGTTCTGTAATCTGTTCACCGAGCCACATGATAAAGGCAGTACCGGAAGTCAGGGTCAGCATCGTCATTAAACGGAACGTCCATCCGGCGTTAATGACAATCATCGCATTCCCTACCGGTGCAGCCATTCCTTCAAGACCAATACTGATAAACAGACCCTGAATCAGACTGAGAACAACGGTTGAATAGCGTGTGTACTGGGTAATTTTTCTTCGACCAGCTTCTCCCTCTTTGGACAAGGCCTCCAACTGAGGGACAACAACTGTAAGCAACTGAAAAATAATGGATGCACTGATGTACGGCATAATACCGAGTGCAAAAATTGAAAAATTCTCCAAAGCGCCACCGGAGAACATATTAAACATGCCAAACAGGGTCCCTGCATTTTTTTCAAAAAAAGCAGCTAGCGCATCACCGTTTATGCCAGGGGTGGGAATCTGCACACCAGCCCTGTAAACAGCAAGCATCATAAAGGTAAAAAATATGCGCCGGCGAAGTGCGGGAAGATTCGCAGCATTCTGTATACCAGAGGACAACGACATGAATTTTAATCCTCGACCGTGCCGCCGGCAGCTTCAATTTTATTACGAGCGGATTGACTGATCTTATCTACTGCCACTTTAAAGTTTTTTGTAACTTCGCCATTACCAAGAATTTTGACTAATTTATCAGTCTTACCGATCAGCCCGGCTCTAACCAATGCTTCACGATCTATACGTGTACCAATGTCAAAGGTATCAAGATCTTTTACATTGACGATGGCTATCTGTTTTTTAAAAATATTTGTAAAGCCACGTTTGGGAAGACGACGCTGCAAAGGCATCTGTCCACCTTCAAATCCAGGTTTAACACCACTCCCTGACCTTGACTTAAAACCTTTATGACCACGGCCAGATGTCTTTCCATGACCTGTACCAGGTCCACGCCCAAGTCTTTTCCTTGGCTTTCTGGAGCCGGGATGAGGAGATAAATTGCTGAGATTGATCATGATAGTTCCTCCATCTTCACAAGGTGCACAACCTTTTTAACCATGCCCCTGATCTCCGGTGTATCCATACGAATGATTGTCTTATAAGTCTTGGTCAGTCCCAAGCCTGTTACAGTGGCACGTATTTTCTTAGTGCTACCGATTACACTTTTTTTTAAGGTCAACTTGAGCTGGTTTGCCATATCACTACCTTCTTAAATATAAAAATGCCACAAACGAAATTGATAATATTCATCTGCGGCTTTAAGGCGGGCTAAATATTATGCCCGTATATCTGCAACTGATTTCCCACGAATCGCGGCAATTTGTTCTTCACTACGAAGACGACGCAAGCCATTCAAAGTAGCCTTTACGAGGTTATGAGGGTTGTGTGACCCCAAACATTTCGTAAGTATATTCTGTACGCCTACGGCCTCAAGAACAGCACGAACAGCACCGCCGGCGATAACTCCCGTTCCTTCTGATGCCGGTTTCAACATAACACGACCAGCACCATATTTACCGTTGATCTCGTGGGGTATGCTCAAGTCGGTTATAGAAACAGGCTGCATATCCTTACGTGCTCTCTCGACGCCCTTACGTATTGCGTCCGGAACCTGATTTGCCTTGCCAAGTCCGTATCCGACACTGCCGTTCCCATCACCAACAACAACAATAGCACTGAAGCTGAATCTACGGCCACCTTTTACTACTTTTGCAACCCTGTTGATGTATACTATTTTTTCGATAAGTTGATCATCACTCTTATCGCCTCTAAATTCCGCCAAGGTAACACCCCCGCTTCATATTTTTTTCTATATTACCGAACTAAAAATTCAACCCGGTCTTCCGAGCGGCATCGGATAGCGACTTAACACGACCATGATACCTATATCCACCACGGTCGAAAACGACCTTGGCAATACCCTTGTTTTTCGCCTTCTCAGCGATCAACTCACCAACACGCCCGGCCTGGGCGGTTTTGTCCTTGAATTCATCTTTATCTATTTCATTATTTAATGTTGATTCAGTAATCAAAGTATGACCTGACTCATCATCAATCAGCTGAGCATAAATA
>JAGHCC010000328.1 GCA_021160685.1 Desulfobulbaceae bacterium
TTCAGTTCCCTGATATTGCCGGGAAAGGCATAATTCTCCAGGAGGGGATAGATTTCCGGACGTAGGGATAATCTTTTTTTGCCAAACTCCTTTGACGCCTGATCGGCAAAATACTCAACCAGCAGGGACATGTCGGTCAACCGGTCCCGCAGTGGCGGCAGATGGACGAGGTGGGCGTAAAGCCTGAAGTAAAGATCTTTTCTGAAAGTTCCCCTGTCCACCATCTCCGCCAGATTATGGTTGGTGGCCGCAATGATGCGGGCATCGGTCATTTGCGGCGTGTCACTGCCCAGGGGGAGATACTCCTTTTCTTGAAGAAGACGTAGGAGCTTGACCTGGGATTTCAGGCTTAAATCGCCGATTTCGTCAAGGAAAAGGGTTCCGGCTGCGGCTTTTTTTATCTGCCCGGCTCGTGAACTGTTGGCTCCGGTAAAGGCACCTTTTGTATGACCGAAAAGGGTATCGCTGAAGACCTCATCGTCAAGTCCGGCCACATTCACCGCCACAAAGATCCCTTTTCTGTTGCTGGCCCCATGAACGGCCCGGGCCGCCAGCTCCTTGCCCACTCCTGTTTCGCCGCTGATCAGGACCGGTTGGCTGCTGGGACCGATTGTCTCGATATAATTGAAAATCTTCATCATCTGCCAGTCAGCGGTGATCATTTCGGCAAAGAGTTCCGGGCGTTTGGGTGGCCGGCCAATCTCCTGCTGCCGCAGGGCCTCGTTTTCCCTGCGCAGTTCTCTCATTTCCAGGGCGCAGCGGGTCGCGGTGAGCAGCCGGCCGGTACTGAAGGGTTTGGTGACATAATCAAAAGCCCCTTTTTTTATGCAGTCCACAACCGTGTCAATTTCATCCGTGGCCGTGGCCATGATCACCGGCAGGCTGGGAAAAGAACTGACGATTTCTTCCAGGAGTTGATCTCCACGCAGATGGGGCATGGTGATATCCAGCAATATCAGGGCAACCTCTTGCCGGTTCAGCAGGGGCAGAACTTCACGGCTGTCAGTGAGGGTGAGCAGATTGTTAAAGCCGTTCAGGCCCAGGGTCCGGGCTACGGCCCGGCCCACATCTTCGTCATCATCCACCAGTAAAATCGGCAGGTCTGGATTTTGGGCTGTTTTTTCCATTTGTTGCGAAGGCTCAAGGTTAAAGGTAGAAGGCTGTAGATTGAAATTTTACTCTTTCACCGGATTTGTGCAAATGCTTTTTATCCACAGCATTTTTAATGCCGAATTTATTGTCTGGAAAAAGACAACACTGTATGTTACAAAACTTTAATCGTCCGCAAAGCCTTTCCCAGTAAAATTTCCCGGGGGGGGGGGGGGAGTGTTTTTTAATTTATTTTTTTACATGAAAAGGATTCCCTTCATGAAACAGCTGCTTTCCCTTGCCATCCCCTTTTCCCTGTTCACCGTTTTAATCATTCAACCCCTTCCGGCAGCCGGCCAGAACCACGAAGACGAACTCCTTTCCATGTACTTTGCCGAGGACGAGCTGGTAGAGAGCGCTACCCGCGCCCCCAAGCCCCTGCGTCAGGTTGCGGAAAACGTCACCATCATCACGGCCGAGGAGATCGAGCGTATGAATGCCCACAGTGTGGCCGAGGTTTTGAACCGGGTGTCCGGCGTTTTTGTCAGCTTTAACGGTCGTGATTTTAATTCATCGGCAAGTCTGCATATCCAGGAATCGGACTTCGAGCACGTTCTGGTCTTGATTGATGGCCTGCGCTGGAATTTTGCCACCGGAGGCATGGCCGTGACAGACTCCATCCCGGTGGAGATCATCAGCCGCATTGAGGTCATTAAAGGGCCGGGTTCTTCCACCTGGGGCTCCTCCCTGGGCGGGGTGGTAAACATCATTACCAAGAAGACCGGTTCCAGCACACGCCCAACCGGCGTTATAACAGGTTCCTATGGCGAGGCCAACTCTCAGCAGTACAGCGGTACTGTTGCCGGCAAGGTTGGCAAGGCCGGTTATTTCCTGGCAGTTGGCAGCCAGGATTCGGACGGGCTCAAGGGTAACCGGTTTTACGATCGGTCAAATATCTACGGCAAGGTGAGCCTGGATCTTCCCCACGCCACCACTCTGACTTTGACCTCGGGCTACAGCGAGCCGGAGCTGCGTTTTTTTGACGCCTATGAGTATAATTGGCGGGTAGAGGGCAAAGATCGTAACTTCTGGACCACCACCTCCCTGGACAGCAGTCTCACCGACAATATCAATTTAAATGTCAGTGCTTTCCGCAAGGAACAGAAATACATTCTCACCAATTATGCATTACCGGACAAGACTTTCTGGTCTGAAACCTATAAAGACAACTGGACCAACGGGATTTCCAGCAGTGTGAGCGGACATTTTGGCTCCCATTTGCTGGTGCTGGGGGGAGAGTTTGAGCGTTCTGAAAGTAAGGATGAAACCAGGGAACGGCAATATGATGAAACATGGGGTGTTTTCGTTAATGATACTATAAGCATGGGTGATTTCAGTCTCACTCCGGGCCTCCGTTATGACCACCCTTCCCTTACTGATGACATGACCAGTCCCAGCCTTGGTCTTACCTGGCAGGTGACGGAAAACAGTCTGCTGCGAGTCCTGGCCGCCAAGGGATTCAGACGGCCATACATTGACGCAGCTGCTCCCGGTCTTGATCCCGAGGAGGTTTATTCTTACCAGATAGGGTTTGAGACCTCGGCCCTGTCCTTCTGCACCTTAAAGACCACCCTCTTTGAGCACAAGCTTAAGGATACCTGGGTCTGGGACTGGGCATCATCGCAATATTCCAATGGCTCGGATACCAAACGCTACGGCTATGAGGTGGAGATGGCCACCATTTCTTTTCATGATTTTTCGGCCCAGGCCAGCTTTTCCTATGTCTATACCGATTATTACGGAGAAATGGAGAA
>JAGHCC010000435.1 GCA_021160685.1 Desulfobulbaceae bacterium
CCCTGGATCGCCTGGAGTTGTTCATAAAAAAGATCACGATCAGCTTTAACCTTATTACAGCTATCAATAAACTCCTGATGGTACTGCGGGGCAAGACGCAGGAATTCTTCCGCGAAACCATTAATATTCCAAATATGGAGCCCTTGCCGGACCTTTGCCGCAAAGTCATGGTTGGCGGTGAGCATGTAACCGATCCGAATGCCGCAGATGCCATAGGCCTTACTCATGCTTTTGAAAATAGCCAGGTTTGGGTATTTATCAAGCTCTGTTGCCAGGGTCTCCTGATCGCGGTTTCTGGCAAAATCAATGAAAGATTCATCAACGATGAGCATACAGTCATGAACTGCCAATTTCTTCAGCAAACGGATAAGTTGATCTTTCGGGACCAGCAATGAGGTGGGATTATTCGGAGAGACTACCACTGCCAGACCTGCTTGACAACGGCTGGCTTCTGCTGCGAATTTGTCCACGTCCAACTGAAAGGACGGTGATTCAAGGGCAAACTCAACTACATTTCCAGGCAGCGCTGCATTGGCGTATTCATTGAACGACGGAACCGGCACAATCAATTTGCGGTTCATCCCGGCGATAATTTTGATGAGCTCTGCCGCCCCATTGCCGACGACAAGGCACTCCGGCGGCTGACCGATCAGATCACCCACCAGGCCTGCCAGGTCTTTCTGGGCAATGGGATAGTTTAACACCAACTGGTGGATTTGCCTGGTAAGATGTGTAAAAAACTCCTCAGGCGGGAAATAGAGGTTGTAGAGGTAGTTATGATCAATAAAATCATGACGCCAATAGCCGCCATGCTGGTTGGAAATAAAATCGTAGCGCTCTTGAGCTGTAGACATTGTTGGTCATTTCTCGGTAAACTTATTATGGATTAATGAGGTAGAGACGAAGATGATATTATCGGCACGGAAACCTTGCTGCCGGGATAACGGCTGGGGAGGCTTTTGATTCGGTCAATGGCCGGTAATCCTCTGGAGGCTTGGAGATAGCCCAGTCTTATTCGGTTGCTTACTCCGTGATCAGATACAATGGCAGATGGACGGTAATGAAGACCGCGCATATGTCCAGCTGCTTGCAGATCAGCAACGGTGTCAATCTCATACCAGCGGTTGGTATCAAAGAAAACCGGCGTAAAAGAGAGACAACCATCGGTAACCATATCCGCAAAGATCGTCTCATAGTAGCCATTGACCATATTATTTGAAATATGGAGCTCTAATCTTTCCTTGACCAGTTGCCAGGTAATATTGGAAAGACTGTAAATATTGACGGTCTTGTAATGGGTATCATCGGGTTTATGAGCGTTGGCCTGAAATGCCTTAATCTTACGACGGTTATTGATTGTCACCGTGGTGCCATTCATCCAGGGTTGCAACCTGGAGACAGCGATTCGATCAGGCTGGAGCATACCTTTGAGCATTTCCGGATCAAAAACAAGATCGCTCTCAATCAGCAGAAAGGGTTCATCTATTGCCTTTCTGGCCAGCCATAAAGAATAAATATTGTTGGTTGTTTTGTAGAGCGGGCTGGAGATATAGGTGATCTTCATGCCACCGGCCCGGGTTCCCAAAAAATCACGGATACAGTCACCCTCGTGGCCGACAACTATCACAAGTCGCTTAAAGTTATGTGAACGGAGTGCGGAAACCAACCTTTCAAGAATAGATATTTCATTCACTGAAACAAGACATTTTGGCGTGTTATCAGTTAGCGGAGCTAAACGACTGCCTGTCCCTGCAGCCAACAGCAGGGCCGTCCGTACTTTTTCGTGTCCAAAGCCTGGGTGGGCGGACAGATTCTTCATATTCCAGTTCCTCCGTATTTATAACGAAACAAGGGGCAAAAAGACTACAGTGTGAAGACCGCAGGGGCGCGGGTGTAGGTGAGTGGTTATTTACTGCCGATTGTCTCAAACACACAAGCTGGATGGGATAAAGAAAAAACAGCAGGGGGGCAATATAACGCCGAATAAAAGGAGTTCAATTACAAAAAGCAATGGAAGGAATATACAAGGATAATCTAACTGAGTCAAGGCATGATTAATTTCTGCAATATACACAATGAGTTAAGCAATGACACTGGAGTACGGTTTTATTGAATTTTTTTCTCTGTGTCTCTGCGCCGCTGAGAGAGATTAACTTTCATTTCTCGATGTCTCATTTCATTCGCTTATCGGTTGTGCCGGTTTGCCGGGATGGCCGTTACTAAAAAAAGAAGAGGCTGCGCAGGGCCTGGAACTCATTCCAGACAAGACACAGCCTCCCCGCAAGGCAATCAATTACTCTTCAATCCTGTCCTGAATGGGCACAAACTCTCTTTTTGTCGGCCCGGTATAAATCTGGCGAGGCCGGCCGATGCGTCCATCCGGGTCATCCCACATTTCCTTCCACTGGGCTATCCAGCCCGGCAGGCGGCCCAGGGCAAACATGACAGTGAACATGTTGCTTGGAATGCCGATGGCGCGGTAGATAATACCGCTGTAAAAATCCACGTTGGGATACAAATTCCGCTCAATAAAATACTCATCCTGAAGGGCAACCTCTTCAAGATTCTTGGCAATTTCAAGCAGGGGATCCCCGGACATGCCGCTGGCCTCAAGGACCTGATCGCAGGCAGCCTTGATGACCCGAGCCCTGGGATCAAAACTCTTGTACACGCGGTGGCCGAAACCGGAAAGACGGAAAGGATCATTACGGTCTTTGGCTCGCTCGACATATTTCCTATAGCCACCGCCGTTCGCATGGATCTCCTCAAGCATCTCGATAACCGCCTGATTAGCGCCGCCATGAAGCGGCCCCCCAAGGGCGCTGATACCTGCGGAGATGGACGTGTAGAGATTCACCCTGGAGCTGCCCACAAGCCTGACAGTGGAGGTGGAACAATTCTGTTCATGATCGGCATGGAGAATTAAAAGCTTGTTCAGGGCCATCACGACATCATGATTGACCTCATAGGGATTTACCGGCGAATCAAACATCATATGCAGAAAATTCGTACAATAGGAATAATCATGCCGGGGATAGACCAGGGGCTGCCCCATGGATTTCCTGTAAGAAAAAGCGGCAATGGTTCGAATCTTCGAGATCAGCCGGGCTGACATCAAATCAAAATTCTCCAGGGGATTCTCCGTCATTTCCGGATAAAAATTACAGAGAGAATTCACCATGGATGACAGAATAGACATGGGTGGCGCGTTTGGCGGAAAATGATCGAAAAAATGAATCATATCCTCGTGAATCATGCTGAACCCGGTCAGCATACGAGCCAAATCATCCAACTGTTTTTGAGTAGGCAGACTCCCGTGATCAAGAAGATAAGCAACCTCGATGAAGGTGCAGTTTTTCGCCAAATCCTCGATGGCATATCCCCGGTAGTTCAAGATCCCCTTTTCGCCGTCCAGAAAAGTAATGTCACTGGTGCAGGAACCCGTATTCATGTACCCTGAGTCGATCGTGATACAACCGGTTTCAGTCCGTAATTTCCGGATGTCGATGGCCTTTTCGCCTTCTGTTCCGATAATAATCGGCAGTTGATACACCTTGCCGTCGATTTTCAGTTCGGCTTTTTGATCCGATATAAAATCATTCAACATAAAACTGACCTTTTTTGGTTTAAATTATGTTATTATCGACTGTTCATCATGGCTTGCAGCTTTTTATGCCCCTTGCAGGAACAATGAGGCATGAGAATGATCCCACAGAGGTACAGCGCTTACTGATTTTTCCCTTAGTACTGCGATCCTGTGAGAGAATTTCATGACAAAGTCAAATAACAAAAAAATTAGATAAAATGACAGGAGAATTCTTTCCCGGTCAGAGTGTGAAGATGACGACCGAAAGAGATATCCAGTTTAA
>JAGHCC010000022.1 GCA_021160685.1 Desulfobulbaceae bacterium
AATCACTGGAGGCGAGTTAAAAGCTCCCAAAGAGACGAGGCCTGAAGAAGCCGAGCGCCGTGAGCCGACGTTTCGGGAGATGGAGATTAGGGCGACATATTCCGAAACCATTGCATATATCTATCCACGCGAAATTGACGAGGTAGAATCTAAGCACGCCCCGAATACATATGAAACTAGAGTTCCGGATATTCGTAAGCCATTTGGGGAACAGGCAGATTATCCCGGGAAATACCGTCCTCATAAGATAAAAGTGCGAATACCGTCCGGCACGCGGTTTGGCACCCAGGGAAAAAAGACGACAATAACATTCATTGCGAGTGTGGGAAACGGCGTACTCTATAAGAAGTATCTCATCCCCATTGGAAGACCCGCGATTTTTAGTGCGACGGCAGATAGTTTTGTAATCATTCTTTGGAATTTGACAGAAAAAACTCATGGGGATCGAAGGGCAAGACAAACGTTATTAGAACTGTTGAACACTGCGGAGTAAAGGGAAACAGAGAGGCAACAGGGGACATCTTCAGATTATAAGTTTCTTGCATTTTGTGGAAAAGCGACACGTGTATAAAATTACAAGCTGAGAGTGTAAGGCAGTAGTAGATGAAAAACAGGCTTTATTTAATTCCTCGCCTTCGATAAAACAATCGGCAAGAATAGCTGGCCAATCTTGTTTACTTCCTTACTGCTCCGTATGACATGCCGGAAATTAAACTACGCATCTGACTTACCCCAGATTCATCAAATGTAAACAACATCACAACAGGTTGACTGTGAGCAAAAATACCAAAACTCAACTTATTGAAATAATCCTGCCCAAGGGTCGTGGCGACGATATTCGCGAACTCTTATACGAGCATCCGTTAGAAAACTACTGGCGGGATGCCTTAGATGACAATCAGACAAGGATACGCATCTTACTGCAGATCGGCGTGGTCGAGCCGGTCCTTGACATCCTGGACATTTACCTGAAAGAGTTGCCGGATGCCAAGGCTATCCTTCTTCCGGTTGAAGCAGTTGTGCCACGACCGGAAAGTAAAGAAGCTGACACAGAGAGCGAACAGGATCAGGATGATGTAAAAAGGTCAAACCGCATCAGCAGGCACGAACTGTACGACGACATCATCGCCGGCTGCACGCTTTCTTCCACTTATCTGGCAATGGTTTTTTTATCGGCGGTCATTGCCGCCATCGGCCTGGTGCGTGGTGATATGGCAATCATTATCGGTGCCATGGTATTAGCGCCGCTGTTGACGCCCAATGTAGCCCTGGCCCTGGCAAACACCCTCGGCGACACTGAGCTTGCTGCTACATCCATCAAGACGGCTGCCGCAGGTCTTACGCTGGCGGTAATTATCGGTTTTGCCATTGGCATCATCTTTCCCGCAGACCCTGCCATTCCGGCCATAGCTGCCCGCACCCGGGTTCACTGGTCAGACCTGCTGTTGGCTCTCGCCTCAGGAAGCGCCGGAGTGCTGGCGCTTACCAGTGCAGGTCAGCTTTCGCTTATCGGCGTCATGGTGGCTGTGGCCCTGATGCCGCCGCTGGTCACCGCCGGCCTCATGTTCGGCTCGGGATATGTCGTTCAAGGTTTCGGAGCCTTGCAACTGGCACTGGCCAATGTCATCTGTGTTAACCTTGCAGGCATTGTCACCTTTCTCATACAGGGCATACGCCCGGCAACCTGGTGGGAAAGCAGCAAGGCAAAAAAAGCGGTTAAAAAATCTCTTTTTATCTGGATTTCATTACTAATGCTCCTTGCCCTGCTTCTCGCGTTTGAGTGAATCAAAAGCAAAATGGATGAAAAAATTCATCTGTCACAGCTGCCAAACAAGACACCTGCTTGACAGCTATCCTTCTTTTCGGTAAATTGTTCAACTTACCAGGTGCCTGTTCAAGGCTAATTGGGAATCCCGTTAAAATCGGGAACGGTCCCGCCACTGTAATTTCTGTTTCCGGCATGACATTGCCGGATATAAAACCTGCATCATATGCCACTGTCCCCGGATGAATCCAGATGGGAAGGCGATGCAAGGCTGGAATAAGTCAGGAGACCTGCCTGGAAAAGCGTTGCCCACGCGGCAACCGGAAACCTTCGAGGAGAGGGATCTGGGCTGACAGAGTGTTTTTCCTGCTGACCGATCCTTCAAAAAAATTGAGGAATCGGTTTTTTTTGTTCAACAACCATTCACAGGAGAAACAATCATGAAATTATTTATTTCCTTTCTTGCCGTCGTCTCAGTCTTTTTGGCCACTTTCTGCCAGGCCAGTCATAGCGACTATGGCAGCCAGTCGAAAACTGCCATTGTCCTTGCTTCTTTCGGCACCTCCGAGCCCACGGCTCTCATGTCCATCCTGAACATCAAGGAAAAAGTTGAAAAAACTTTCCCGCAGACTCCGGTCGCCCTGACCTTTACATCAAACATCATCCGTAATGTCTGGCAGGAGCGGAGCAACGATAAAGCATTTCAAGAAGCCCATCCGGGAATTCCGCTTGAGATTCAAAATGTAAAGGGCATCATCGCCACCATAGGCGACCTGCAGAACCAGGGCTATAATACTATTATTGTTCAGCCAACCCACATGGTGCATGGCGAGCAGTTCCTTGATCTGAAAAGCTATATTGACGCACTGGCCTCCATTAAAACGGTCAAGGATAAATACCGACCCTTCCATGTTCTGGCCCTGGGGCGGCCAGCTTCAGGAACCATCGGCATAACCCACGACTATAATGTCGATCTGCAGCGGCTGGCCCAGGCAATGGCCCCGGATGTTGCTCTTGCCAGGCAAAACAACTCCGTATTGGTGTACATGGCCCACGGCAATGAACATATGGCCAA
>JAGHCC010000150.1 GCA_021160685.1 Desulfobulbaceae bacterium
ACATTGAACGTTGAATATGATACCAACATGCCTACAAACAAAACCTCCACTGACCTCCAAATCAAAAGAACAATCCTCCTGCCCCTGGCCTGCGGCCTGTTTTCCCTGCTGCTGATCACCCTGTCCACTTTCTGGGTCCTGCAAGACCGACAAATCGACCGTGAGGTGGCAACAGAACTTGCAGAGATCGACTATCTAAAAGAGAGCATTATCAGCCAGCAGGAAGTGCAGCTCGAATCCCTGTTTGAATATTTTCAAAATGACGCTGCGATACAGAATTCTTTTCTGGCCAGAGACAGAGAGGAATTGCTGGCGGCAATCCAGCCCACCTATGCCAAGATCAATAGTAAATATAACATCACCCACTGCTATTTTATCACCACGGATAAAAAATGTTTTCTCCGGGTTCACAAACCCGAGCGTCATGGCGATATTATCAAACGCTTTACCCTGGACCAGGCCGACCGCGACAACAAGATAGCCGGCGGCATTGAACTCGGACCACTGGGAACTTTTACCCTCCGTGTCGTCAAGCCCTGGGTCATTAACGGCAAACTTGCCGGCTATCTCGAACTGGGCCGGGAAATTGAATTTCTTCCCGGGGAATTACAAAAAAGTCACGACGTTGAGCTGGTGACCCTGCTGGCCAAATTCTTTCTTGAAGAGGCCCAATGGCGGGACAGAAAGGAGCTAATGGGAACAGGCGCTGACTGGGATGAGTTAAATCATCATGTCATTCTCCACTCCACCCTGAAAGAAATTCCCAGAAAAATCATGCCCCATCCCCATGAGAGCCATGAAAAACATGCGGACAAGCTGTTCAGTATCCGGATCCAGGGCCACGATTACCGGGGCGGCTATATTAATATTAAAGATGCCGGCGGCCGGGAAGTGGGAGACATGGTGGGACTGATTGATGTCTCTGAAGAACAGAGCAATCTGTACCTTCTGGCCTTCATTATGGTTATCTCGGGCCTTCTGGTTGGCGGTCTCCTCTTTTATTTCTTTTTCAGACACATTGACGGGCTTGAAAAACGGCTGACCTCAAATCACAATAAATTGCAGGATGAAATAAAGGAACGAATTGCAACGGAAAACAAACTGCTCCTGGCCCGGGAGGAATGGGAAAAAACCTTTGCCGCCATTCCCGATATTGTCTGCCTCCTGGACAAAGACTTGCGGATTCTCCGCGTTAATGAGGCCGCCTGTAAGATAACAGACAAAACCGCGGATCAGCTCGTCGGCAAGAGCTGTCATGAACTTCTCCGCATTCCGGGCAGCCCACCCTGTCCGGATTGCCCCATGCTCAAGACCATTGTCGACTTTCAACCCCATACCGCCGAAATCAGCAACGACAATCTGAAAAAAATCCTGCTGGTCACCGCCTCACCGGTGCTGGACGACCAGGGACAACTGGTATCAATCGTCCATGTTGCCAGGGACATTACCGAACAGAAAAGAATAGAGGAACACCTGCGCCAGGCCCTGAAAATGGAGGCCGTCGGCCGCCTTGCCGGCGGCGTGGCCCATGACTTCAACAATCTTCTTACCACTATTCTCGGCTATTCCGAACTGCTGATCATGGATCTTGATAAGGATTCCCCTGTCGTGAAGTCTCTTAAAATCATTTATGAGTCCGGTGAAAAAGCTGCAGCCCTGACCCACCAACTCCTGGCATTCAGCCGTAAGCAGGATATTGAACTCAAAGCGGTTGACCTTGATCAGGTGATCACCCAGATGGGTAAAATACTGACCAGAGTGATCACGGAGGACATTCATCTGGAACTGCGGCCCCATGCCGGGCAGAGAGTCATCCAGGCCGACCAGGGCCAGCTTGAACAGATCATCATGAATCTTGTGGTGAACGGAAGAGATTCCATGCCTGACGGCGGCAGACTGATCATTGAGACCAGCCCGGTTGTTCTTGATGCCGAATACGCTAAAAACCATGACGATGTGGAACCCGGCCCCTATGTGATGCTTTCGGTGAGTGATACGGGCGAAGGAATGGAACAGGAGGTTATGGAAAAAATCTTTGATCCCTTTTTCACCACCAAGGAACTGGGCAAAGGAACCGGCCTGGGACTGGCCACGTCCTTCGGCATTATCAAGCAGCACAACGGCCATGTCCATGTTTACAGCGAACCCGGCATGGGAACCACTTTTAAGATCTACTTTCCCCAGGTCACCAGCAAACTGGAAAAAGTGGAGGAGCAGGCGCCTGAACCAATGCCAAAGGGTACTGAAAACATTTTGATCGTCGACGATGAGAAGGACATTGTCGATCTGGTTGCTGCTACCCTCAAACCTCTGGGCTACAAAATTACAGCGACAACCAATCCAGGAAAGGCTGTTACCCTGCATCAGGAGACAAAAGAAAAATTCGACCTGCTGCTCACCGATGTGATCATGCCGGAGATGAACGGCCGGCAACTGGCTGAAACCCTCTCAACAAAACAGCCGGGCCTGAAGGTCATTTACATGTCGGGATACACCGATGATATAATCAAACGCCACTCCATCATGGAGCAGGGATTCGAGCTCATTCACAAGCCCCTGCTGCCCAGAGCCCTGGCCGATAAACTGCGGGAGGTGCTGGATAGGAGTTGAAGGCTGGAGGGAACAGGGGAAAAAAGGGCTCCAAGAGAGACTTTTGGATAAAACACTCAAAGTTGTATTGACAATACATATACACAACCGTATATTGTTTATATATACAATTTGAGGTGAGATTTATGATACAGACAGAAACACGTACGGCCCCAATTAATATACGGGCTAAACAGGTTCAGCGGGATTTAATTGATAAGGCAGCGGCCGCCTTGCACAAAAACAGAAGCGATTTTATGCTTGAGGCGGCTTGCCGTGAAGCTGAAAATGTATTGCTGGATAAGCAATTTTTTCATTTAGATGCCGATGCGTTTGCCGCCTTTCAGGCAGCACTCAATGCACCTGTACCTGACAATCAGGCACTCCAAAAACTATTGGCCAGCAAAGCCCCATGGGAAAGATAACGGAGCCAGGGCCAATCAGCAAAGCACACTCATTTGGCAATTTCGATTGCGGCACAGACTCTCTCAATGACTGGCTCCGGAGGCATGCGTTAAAAAACGAAGCGTCGGGAGCTTCCCGAACCTTTGTGGTATGCAGCAACAATGACATCATTGGCTACTATGCTCTAGCCACAGGCAGCATTACGCAGCAACAGGCCCCGGGGAAAATCAAACGCAACATGCCAAACCCTATACCGGTTATGATTCTTGGGCGTCTTGCGGTAGATCGTCAATGGCAATCATATGGTATCGGAAAAGGACTACTGAAAGATGCTTTATTACGAACCTTAGCTGTCTCCAACCAGGCAGGTATTCGCGCTCTTTTGGTTCATGCTTTATCAGAGGACGCAAAGGCTTTTTATATTCACCACGGATTTTTAGAATCACCGACTGACCAATTTGAGCTCATGTTATGCTTGAAAGATATTCAAAAATATTTGTAACTATTCAACAGATAAGCGTAGACTTCGAGGCAACCGGGGTGAAGATACCGGCATTTATTATAAAAGGTAACTATTCAGTAGCACCTCATCTTCGCCCATTTAGGCCTTCTCGAATAGCACCAGTATGCTTCGAAGTCCCAAATGAACGAATCTAAGGCACTACTGAACAGTTACGGGA
>JAGHCC010000288.1 GCA_021160685.1 Desulfobulbaceae bacterium
CTCCTCAATTTGTAAGCAGTCACAGGTGCTGAATAATACATTTTTGATGTGCCAATGACACTTTGAGCCTTTATGCCTTATATTTTGTCGAACTCATTTCTTTGTGTCTCTGAGCTTTACCGATTATACCCAAAAATATAAACTTGATATTTCCGTAAAAAGTCTTTTCGCTGCAGAGATTTTTTTTATTACAACAATTTACCTCTGTGTTTGTTCTATTTTTTACGAGACGGATAAATTTACACAAAATGATAAAAAAACGTTTACAGGAACGACTGGATCAGTGTTTTGCTGAGGGGTGTCAAAAGGGGTTTTGGTCGGATGCGGCCTCGGGTTGTTACGCGGTAGAAGAACCCAAGCATGAGAACCAGGGCGATTTTTCCACCAACATGGCCATGGTGATTGCCGGAAGGGAAAAAAAGGCCACGGGTAAAAAGGTTAACCCCAGGGAAATTGCCGGTCATCTTATTGAACTGCTTGACCAGCATAGCGATATCCTTGAGCAGGTTGAAATCGCTGGACCCGGCTTTGTCAATTTTTTTATAAAACCTTCGGTTTGGCAGTCCGTGGTCAAACTGGTTTGTCCGGCAGATGAGTCGTATGGCCTTGTTGCTGAAAAAAACGGCAAGCGGGTGCTTGTGGAGTTTGTCAGCGCCAATCCCACAGGGCCTTTAAGCGTGGGGCATGGCCGTCAGGCCATTCTTGGTGATTGTATCGCCCGTCTGCTTGATGCTGCCGGTTATGAGGTTGACCGGGAATATTATTATAATGATGCCGGTCGGCAGATGCGTGTGCTGGGAGAATCCACCCGTTCCCGTTATCTGGAGCTTCTGGGAGTTCCTTTTGAGTTTCCCGAAGATGGGTACCAGGGTGAATATATCTATGACATTGCCAGGGAACTGATTGAGGAGAAAGGAGACAGCCTCAGGGATGTTGAGGATGTTGCGCCCTTCAAAAAGAAGGCGGAAAGAAGTATTTTTAAGGATATCACCGGAACTCTGACCCGACTCGGTATCACATTTGATAAGTATTATAACGAACAAAGCCTCTATGAGGACGGCCACATCGATGATGTGGTGGCAAGACTGCGGGACAAGGGGCTGGTTTATGAACAGGATGGCGCAGTCTGGTTTAAAACCACCGAGTTCGGTCAAGAGCAGGACCGGGTGATTATTAAGAGCAGTGGCGAGCCGACGTATCGTTTGCCTGATATTGCCTATCATCGCGAGAAGTTTAAACGGGGCTATGACTGGATGGTTGATATTTTCGGAGCCGATCATATTGCCACTGTGCCGGATGTCATGGCCGGTATCCGGGCTTTGGGATATGATGATTCAAAGGTGACGGTTGTTCTGCATCAGTTTGTCACCCTGATGCGCCAGGGCCGACAGGTCAAGATGTCCACCCGTAAGGCTAATTTTGTTACGGTGGATGAGCTTCTTGACGAGGTGGGGCCGGACGTGATGCGCTTTTTCTTTTTGATGCGCAAGGCTGACAGTCAACTTGAGTTTGATCTTGATCTGGCTACCAGTCAGAGCCAGGAAAATCCGGTGTATTATGTCCAGTACGGTCATGCCAGGTTGTCGAGTATTTTGAAAATGGCGGAAGGAAAGGGGGCTCAACAGGGAACGCTTGATGATGCTCCCCTGCATCTGCTTGTTGAGCCGGAGGAACTGAGAATCCTGAAAGGGATCGCCGCTTATCCTTCCCTGGTCATGCACGCGGCCAATGATCTGGCGCCGCACAGAATCGTCTTCTTTCTCCAAGAGATTGCAGGTCTTTTTCACAGTTACTATAATAAACATCGGTTCATATCGGATGATGCAGACCTGACCAGGGCCAGGCTCTGGCTGGGTCATGGCTTGCGGATTGTCCTCCGTAACGGTTTGCTCCTGTTGGGCATGACTGCCCCGGAGAAAATGTAAGACTCCCATGGTAGTAAAAAAACGGCAAAAAAGGTTTGCTGTCCGTTTTGAGCTGGGATTTGGCGCGTTCTTTGGTTTGGGTGTGGTGATTTTCTGTATTTTTTTGTGGATGTTTCTGCTGGGTGTCTGGGCCGGACAGACTGTTCTGTCGCCGTCATCTTCTGAAAACAAAAAATCAGCTCTGACTCGCCTGGCCGCTGATATCTGGCAGGATAGCGGGTTAACATTTAATTCCGTCGAGTCTACCACTGATTTGTCCCAGCCGGAGGAAAAGGAACCCTCTCTGTTTTCTCTTCAGGTCGGTTCTTTCCGGGATCACAGCCGGGCGGAAAACGCAGTGTCAGAGTGGAAAAAATTGGGCTATACGGTTTTTTCTTTTTCTGCCGATGAAAACGGGAAATCCAACTGGCGGGTTTTTGTCGGCCGGTTTGAGAATCTGGCTGATGCCAACGCCAGTGCCGCCGCCCTGGAGCGTTCCCACAATGTCCGTCCCTATATTACCTTGTTGCCGGAAAAAGAGTTGAGGAAGTAATTCCTAACCCGGATAAACCGGAATGCAGGTGAATAGTCTATAGGCATTTAGGCTGTAGGGAAGAAGGAACGTAATTTGTTATTAATGATTTTTTTTTAATAGCTTACAGCCTACAGCCTAATACCCAATCGGCTTGACAATCAATTATTAATTTTTTGCCACAGCAAACACAAAAATAAAATTTAAGATGCTATGATAAGAAATGCCCGCATGGAAGATGTAAAGGCAATTTATGCCCTGCTGCTCCATTTTTCTGAAAAAGGATTGCTGCTGGGCCGTTCCTTGAGTTCCATTTATGATCATCTCCGGGACTTCCAGGTGTTTATTGAGCCGGAATCTCAAAAAGTAATAGGTGTTTGTGCCCTGCATATTGTTTGGGAAAATTTAGCCGAGATCCGTTCCCTGGCCGTTGCCGATGAAGTCCGTATCCAGGGAATCGGCACCGCCCTGGTGACTTCGTGCCTGGCGGAAGCTGACCAGCTTGGCATTTCCGATGTGTTTACATTGACATACCAGCCGGTTTTTTTTGAACGGCTGGGATTTCATCCGATTGATAAAAAAGAACTTCCTCATAAGGTCTGGAGCGACTGTCTGAATTGTCCCAAGTTTCCGGACTGTAATGAAGATGCCTTGATGTGGCATAAAGAGACGTTGAATTGAAGGAGATATAGATGTTAGGAAATATTCTGACCAAGGTTTTTGGCAGCAAGAATGACAGAGAGCTGAAAAAAATGCAGCCTCTGGTTGGTGCCATTAACGTGTTGGAACCGGAGATGCAGCAGCTTGACGATACGGCCCTGGCCGCAAAGACCGTGGAATTCAAAGAACGCGTGGCTAAAGGTGAAACCCTTGACGATCTGCTTCCCGAAGCCTTTGCCGTGGTCCGGGAGGCATCGGTTCGTGTCTTGGGCCTGCGGCCTTACGACGTCCAGCTCATCGGTGGTATTGTCCTCCACGGGGGGCGAATTGCCGAGATGAAGACCGGTGAGGGCAAGACTCTGGTGGCGACCATGCCGGTGTATCTCAATTCCTTGAGCGGCAAGGGTGTCCATGTTGTGACCGTCAACGATTACCTGGCCCGCCGAGATCTGGAATGGATGGGAGTGCTTTACGAGTTTCTGGGCCTTTCCCTCGGCACGATTCTTCATGACATGGATGATCAGGCCCGTCGGGAGGCGTATCATGCCGATGTCACCTATGGCACCAATAATGAATTCGGTTTTGATTATCTCCGGGACAATATGAAGTTTGCCAGGGAGGATTTCTGTCAGCGCGATTTCAATTACGCCATTGTCGATGAGGTGGACAGCATTCTGATCGATGAAGCCAGGACGCCGCTGATTATTTCCGGCCCGGCCGACATGAACACGGAACTCTACAACGAGGTGAACCGGATCATTTTCAATTTTGAAAATGAAACTCACTATACTGTTGACGAGAAAGCAAAATCCCTGGCCATGACCGAAGAAGGCATCGCCTTGGGAGAAAAGCTTCTTGAGGTCGACAATCTGTATGATCCGGCCAACATCGAGTGGCTTCATCATCTGAATCAGGCCCTGAAGGCCCATTTTCTTTTTCAGCGTGATGTGGATTATCTGGTTCAGAACGGCGAGGTGGTCATTGTTGACGAATTTACCGGCCGGACTATGCCCGGCAGGCGTTACAGCGACGGGCTGCATCAGGCACTGGAGGCCAAAGAGGGAGTGAAGGTCGAGCGTGAGAACCAGACCATGGCCTCCATTACCTTTCAGAA
>JAGHCC010000144.1 GCA_021160685.1 Desulfobulbaceae bacterium
AGCTCAATCAGACGCTTCGAGGATGGGCAAATTACCACCGCCATGTGGTGGCATCGGAAGCCTTTAGCCGTATCGACACTTATGTCTACAAACAACTATGGCGCATGCTGAAACACCGACATCAGAACAAGTCCAAAAAATGGCTGTTCAAGAAATACTGGACAGCATCGGGACAAAACCACCAATTCGCGGTCAAAGTACGATCCGCAAAAGGTCTGACAAAGGTTTATCAGGTAATCCGAATTAGTGCTATAGGAATCAGAAGATATGTGAAGATAAAAGCAGATGCCAATCCCTACATGCCTGAATATGCCAGTTATTTCTGGCGTCGTCGGCATAACAAGGATAGCAAATTGCTAAAGGCGTTGTCAGCTCGTCAGCTACGAGCAATGACAACATAAGGAGACAAAACAGGCGGGTCGCCCACTAAGGGCAACCTTTAAGATGCTTGAGCCGTGTGACGGGAAACTGTCAAGCACGGTTCTTAGAGGGGAAAGGGGCCGCAAGGCCCCTGACCTACTCGGTTTGCATCAAAATGGAAACGCATAAAAAAAAGCAAAAAAGGAGGCCCAGTCCAGCCCCTTTTTTGCTTTTTTGCGCATTATTTGCGATAATATGAGTGTTGGGCAAAAGGAGATAACAATGCGTAGAAAAGATCGACTCATGGCGAATGACCCTTAGCGTTAGAGCTTAAATGTTTAGGGGGAAATATGTCAGAAAAAATTATTATTGAAAGGTTTGCTTATTCACTATTCGAAGCTTTCGGAAAACTCATTTTCCCTGAATTTGAGTGTTTTACTGTGAAAAGAAAGCTTATCGCGTATTTTATGAGTCATGAAAAAATCTTCTAAGAACCGGCTGACGCCACAGCAACAATCACTTTTCCCCGGCAACAACCTTTTCGATAAAATTGCAAGGGCTGTCTGCCGAGCGGGAACGCTTCCCAGAAAAGAGCTCTATGAAACATGGGAAATGGCGAAAAGGATAAGAAGAAGATACCGGGGAGGTAGAATTTTAGATCTTGCCTGCGGTCATGGACTTTTGGCGCATATATTACTCATACTTGATGATAGTTCAAAGACAGCCATTGCCGTAGACAGCAAAATCCCTTTAAATGCAGCGAATCTATCCAACGCGCTGATTACATCCTGGCCGAGACTGAAAGATAGAATCATTTACAAAGAGGTGCCTGTTCAGGAGATCACCATTCTTCCGGATGATATCGTGGTCTCAGCTCATGCATGTGGGTCTTTAACCGATCTGATTATTGACAAGGCCACTGAACAACATGCCAGAGTAGCGGTGCTGCCCTGCTGTCATAATTTGCAGGAGTCTTCCACAGGCGGACTTGAAGGCTGGATGGATAAAACTCTGGCCGTAGATACTGTAAGAGCAGTGAAGCTTAAAGCAAAGGGATATCAAATTGTGACCCAGAAAATTCCCCACGATATCACACCTAAAAACCGGTTGCTCATGGGAGAATATGTCAAGGTCAACAGCTGAAATTTATCTGATAACTTTGGCGGAAAAAATGGATAAGTTTAAGATAATTTGACCCTTCCCTATTGCTGTCAACACAACCCTACAATTCTCCAGTAGAGCTTTAAATCACTCTTTTTTCCCCGTCAATGCCTGGATCAAGTCGATGGGCAGGGGAAAAACAACGGTGGTGGCGTTTTCATTGGAAATATCGTTTAAGGTCTGCAAATAGCGGAGCTGCAGGGCCTGGGGATTTTGGGAAATAACGTTGGCTGCAGCCAGCAGTTTTTCCGAGGCCTGAAATTCACCTTCGGCATGGATCACTTTAGCCCGTCGTTCCCGCTCCGCCTCCGCCTGCTTGGCAATGGCCCGAATCATATTTTCATTAAGATCCACATGCTTTATCTCGACATTACTCACCTTGATGCCCCAGGCATCTGACTGTTTGTCGATAATTTCCTGTAGGTCGGCATTCATCTTCTCCCGCTCAGACAGCATCTCATCCAGTTCATGCTGACCAAGCACTGAGCGCAGGGTGGTCTGGGCCAACTGGCTGATGGCGTTATAGTAATTTTCTACCTGGATAATGGCTTTTTCCGGATCAACCACTCGAAAATAGAGCACGGCATTGACCCTCACCGTCACATTGTCCCGGGAGATAACATCCTGACTGGGAACATCCATGGTAATCACCCTCAGGTCAACCCGGACCGCCTGCTGAATACCTGGAATAATAATGCGCAGCCCCGGTTTTTTAACCTCCTGAAAACGACCGAGAAAAAAGACCACCAAACGCTCATATTCCTTAACAACCTTCAGGGAAAGCGCCAGTATAGCTATGATCAGTGCTATAGTAACGAGGTAATAAGATATAATCATTTTACGTCCTCCTCCAGTTTAACTTTCAGTAACAATCCATCCTTTTCTATCACCTGAACTTTCTGCCCTTTTATTACTGCTGCCGGGCTCACAGCCCGCCAAGATTCACCATGGATCCACACCCGCCCCTCACCCTCAAAATCTGCCATGGCCTCGCCGACACTACCAATCATCTCCTCCGCCCCGGTTACCACCTTTTTCCGACTGATGGCGTACAAGCCGCCCATAACCCACAAAAAGAAACCTGTGGAAACAAGGGCCGTACCGCCGATTAAGGGAAGTGAAATGCGTAGGCCTTCATCATTCATCAAAATGACCGACCCAAAGACAAAAGCGATGACACCGCCAATACCAAGGGCTCCAAAACTTGGTACAAAGGCTTCAGCAACCATGAAAATGATACCGAGAATCATCAGGCCAAGACCTGCATAATTGATGGGCAAAACCTGAAAGCTGTAAAGGGCAAGGAGCAGACAGATCCCGCCCACAACGCCAGGAAGAATATAACCGGGGTTAGACAGTTCAAAGATGAGACCATAGAAGCCGAGGAGCATGAGAATATAGGCGATATTGGGATCTGTAATAATGGTCAGCAGCTGGCTGCGCCAATCAGGCTCAAGGCGCTCAATGACCAGATTCCCAGTTGACAGAGTCATTTTTCCTGACTCCATAAGCACCTCTCTGCCATCTAGCTGTTGCAGAAGATCTACCAGGCCGCCGACCACCACATCAATAACCCCAATCTCCAGGGCCTCTTTGGCAGTAAGACTCACAGCCTCCCGCACGGCCTGTTCCGCCCATTGGGCATTACGACCATGCCGGTTTGCCAGGGACTTGATGTAGGCCACGGCATCATTAACCATCTTACGTTCCATGGTATCCGAAAGAGGGCTCTTTTTCTCGGGATGATCTTTTTCCTTTGGGTTAGCTGGAGCATCCGGCATACCGGGCAATCCGCCCACCCGCACCGGTGTTGCAGCTCCAAGATTAGTGACTGGAGCCATGGCGGCAACATGACTGGCGTAGAGGATGTAGGTACCGGCGCTTGCCGCCCGGGCCCCGTCTGGCGCAACATAGGAGACCACCGGCACAGAAGAGGCAAGAATATTTTTTATGATATCCCGCATGGCCGCATCAAGGCCACCCGGAGTATCAATTTGCAGGATGACAACTCCAGCCTTATCCTGTTCAGCTTTTTTCAGGCCACGGATGACATAATCACTAACTGCCGGGCCAATGGCTCCCTTGATATCGAGGAGCACAGCCGCTTGAGAATCGACAGCCCGTGATATCCCGGGCCAGCAACCCAAACTCAGGATCGACAGCCATAGCAGGCTGCCGGCTGCCATGATCCGCAAAAAACAAGAAACTATGCCTTCTTTTTGAATAGTCATACGCCACCTCCACGAAAGAGATTGCTGGATGTCTTTTAATTATAACACATTTTTCAAGGTTGGTTAAAAA
>JAGHCC010000109.1 GCA_021160685.1 Desulfobulbaceae bacterium
GGAATCCAGGATGGAGTGTGTGGCAAGTTTCTGGATCCCGGCTAAAAACATGCCGGGATGACGTGTACGAAGTTTTTGTGTTTATAATGTTGTTATTACGATATTTATGAGTAATTATCGAAATCTTGTTACTTAGAAGGTGGTTAGGCTGCAGGTTAAAGGCTAATAGTTTTTGAAGTCGATCTACACCGAGTTTTAAGGGTATTTTTGGCAACACCGCTCCGCAGTACAATAAACTCATCTCTCCTACAGTCTAAATGCCTACAGCCTATCGACCTGAACAGTTCCCTTTGTTACTATTAAATAGACTAACCAAAAAGCTGATGATACACCGCCAAATTCTCTTCACTGGCAAAAGAGGTAAACGTCTTTTCAAAATGAGTACGAATTCTCCTGTGCTGATGGTAGAGGTTGGTCAGCAGTCCGCCTATGGCGGCGGCAAGTTCTTTTGACTTGACGGTCCGCGGCTTGATGTCGGCAAGATACTCGCGCAGCATGTCTTGCTGAACCGACAAATCATTAAAATCACCAAGATTATCCTGAAGAACCTTCAACTGCTTAATCATTTTTCTCATCTTCTTTGCCGGAAAGAGAGAGGAAAAAAACTCAAGGCTGTAGCGCAGTTTTTTACCCTGGATCCTTAACCGGTGCAAGTCGGTGTCCGGGGTATCTTCATGGATTGCCCTGCCGTCACGCACAACACGCAGACAGCGTTTTAAAATAATTTTTCTGGCAATCTCTCCAACAGGCGTTTCACTCTTTGCCGTGGGATTTTCCAGGTCATCCCTGTCAAGATACTCCTGCCAATCCGTGATAATCTGCCGATAACGGCTGCTCTGAAGATCCTGGGCCAGCCGTTTCTGTTCCCGGCGACGACGCAGGGCCAGATCCTCGAAAAAATAATGAAGTCCCGGTTGCAGACACTGGGGCAGTCGGGACTTGTAATTGTCTTCCATGAGCAGGTAAACGTCCAGATCCCTGGTCGGGCCTGTCACCTGACCAAGATATCGGAATTCTTCCTGGAAATGGTCAGCCACCTCGGGTTCCAGAACATTTTTGATCAAGGACATGGCTGAACGTGTGCGGCGGACGGCGACCCGAAAATCATGAAGGAACTCGCTGTCAATATCGTCGATAATTCCCTGCCTGTTGCGCAGCATGGTGGCAAGAAGATCCTTGTAAATGGTTTTAACCGCACTGCGGGCGCTCATGGCGGGATCAAGGCCGACAGCAAACGTGGAGCTATAATCGAGGGGAACCCGGTCACCTTCGGCTTTCAGGGCCGACCTGAGCTCTTCTCCGACATTGGTTGATTTCCCCTTTCCGTACTGATTGAAAAACCGGGTCATCTTCGTGAACTGTTTTCCATACCCTCGAACCTCACGGAGGCAGACTGACCTGAACAGATGCGCACCGGCCCCATCTTCCTGCTCCAGAAGATCTACATAAGCCACTGTTTTTTCATCCTTATTAAGGATACGCAGGGACTGGATCGAGAGTCTTAACGACGCAGGCAGCAGGGCGCGGACACTGAGCAGACCGGAAAGAGCATCACGCAGACCGGAGGATGGAAAATCCCACCAGTAACGAAAAATATTTTGCGGCTCTCCACTTAAATTTTCCTTCACCTCGCCGGACATCCCCTTAAGACTCCAGACCTGATCTTCCTTGACGAGAAGCAGGGATTGTTTAAAAAGGCGCCAATCAAAGGTGTCATAATAGGTGCGCGGCAGGCTTGTGGCCGTTGGCGGTTCAAACTGGAAATTTTCCTCCAAACCGGTCATTACATCGGCAAGGGATATGGCCTCCGGCAGGTTCCAGATTAATTTCTGCAATTGCATTATCGTGAAGCCCTCTTTCACTTTTTATTCTTCCGCCGCTTGGGAATCTTTCTCATGCTTTTCTTTTTCGCCATGGCCAGCCGTCCGGCACTAAAGCGCTTTTCCGCCTGACTTATTAAAAAATGATGGATACACTGCACTCCTTTTTCATCGGATTTGCGTTGCACATAACTTCCATCTGACTGCATTTCCCAGACATTGCGCTGGTTGGAAAGCTGCAGATCAAGCACTTCCCGTAACAGCTTACGAAGCTTGGGCAACTCCACCGGTGTACAGACCTCCACCCTGCTTTCGAGATTACGCTTCATCAGATCCGCAGAACCGATAAAATACTCCTCATTGCCGCCATTCCTGAAATAAAAAATACGGCTATGCTCAAGAAACCGGCCCACCACGGACAGGACCACGATATTATCGGACACACCCTTGATGCCAGGCCGCAGGCGACAAGTGTCGCGAATAATCAAATCCACATGGACACCGGACTGGGAGGCCCGATACAGGGCGGCAACAATATCCTTGTCCTCAAGGGCATTGCTCTTCAGCTGAATCAAACCGGGATTATCTTTGCTATGCACTGATATCTCCCGATCAATTTTGTTAAGCAACGCTTTTTTGAGAATCTTGGGCGAAGGCAGCAGTTTACGGTACTGACGAATCGGCGTATAGCCTGTGCTCAGGTAGTTGAAAAGTTCTGTGAGATCAGCGCCGATATCCGGATCGCAGGTAAACATGCCGAGATCACAGTATCCCCTGGCCGTACCCGCATGGTAGTTGCCGGTGCCGATATGGGCATAGCGGCGTAAGCCGTCATAATCCTTGCGCACCACAAAAACCACCTTGGAATGGGTTTTCAGGCCGACAACGCCGTAGGTGACATGGATGCCGACTTCTTCAAGGGAATTCGCCCACTTGATGTTGGCTGACTCGTCAAAACGGGCCTTCAACTCCACCGCCACCGCCACCTGTTTGCCGTTTTGGGCTGCGTCGATGAGATATTGAATAACCCGGGAATCCTTGGCCGTCCTGTACAGCGTCATTTTAATTCCCAGCACTGTGGGGTCAGAGCTGGCCTCTCTGAGAAAACGCTCCACGGAAGTATCAAAAGACTCATAGGGGTGCTGGAGAAGAATGGAGCCTTGTTCCCTGATCACATGAAAAATATTGGGATTTTCACCCAGCAGATCCGGATGGTCAACAGGCTGATGGGGCAGAAAATGCAGGTCAGGATGGTCAAGGCCGGCTATCTGAAACAGATCCCGTGAAGAAATGGTGCCTTCCACTTCAAAGACATCCTTGTTTTCATCGATGCCAAGCTCGGCAGCCAGCATGCCGCGATGGCTGTCCATCATTCCCTTCCCCACCTCGAGACGGACAATCTCGGCAAACTTTCTGTCCCGCAGGGCCGACTCAATCATCAGCAGCAGGTCATTGGCCTGTTCCTGGGATTTCTCGGTAATGGCATTACGGGTTACCCGGAATGTTTCATAGGTTTCGATGACCATACCCGGAAAAAGCAGTTCCAGATTATTAGAGACCAGATCTTCCAGGAGAATAAAAGTCTCTCCATGGCCAACCCGGATAAATCTGGGAATATGGTCGCTGACCGGAATCTTAATCCGGTTCAGGTAGGTATGTTCACTTTTCGGATAACGGACGCTGACCAGCAGATTAACCGATAAATTGGAAATAAAAGGAAAGGGATGGGCCGGGTCCATGCCCTGGGGAGTGAGGAGCGGATAAATTTCGTCCAGGAAATAGTTATCAACGATTTTTTTCTTGTTCTGGGACAAAATTTTGTATTGGCTTAATTTAATCCCTTCTTTGGACAGATACTGTTTCAACTCCTGTTCGAGCTTCAACTGCTGGCAATGAATATCTTTAACAACTGCGTGACATTCATCTATCTGCTGCTGGGGCAAACGGCCGTCTACGGATAGTTTTTTCACCCCGGCCCCCACCTGCTGCTTCAGGCCACCAATCCGTTTCATAAAAAATTCATCCAGATTAGCGCCTACCACGGCAAGAAAGAATACGCGGTCAAGAAGGGGAACTCGCTCATCCTGGCCCTCATGAAGAACTCTCCTGTTGAACTCAAGCCAGGTCAACTCCCGGTTAAGGTACCATTCGGCAGAATTGGGATTAAATTTGCGGGCAGCCTTTTTTTTGGATTGGGCGGCTGAAGGCTGAGATGTTGATTCCATGTCGGACTCCTTTTTTTTTAATATCCAGCAATATACAGCCTGTTTTGCAACTTGTCATCATGCAACGAGCCAACAGCATCGAAACGGTCACTGTTGGAACCATCACTCACAGTGAGTTGGAATTACGCCTCCTGGGATCCGCACAAAGAATCATTACCCCAACTCGACAAAATTACCCATAAGATATGGATAAACCACACATTTCCGCTTGACAACAAGCACAATCATGTTACCAATAGCCCAATATGCAGAACGACATGATCTGTTTATCACCATTACAAATCCTTAACCGAAAAGGCGGGGCACGACATGGCTAAAAAAAAGGACAAAAAGGGAAAAAAGAAAAAAGATAAAAAAAAGAAAAAGTAGCAACACAACCGGCCATGGATGGGTTACTCTCCATGGCCGGTTTGCGTTTATTACTTTTTTTTAAAACAAGGAACCTTTTTTAATGCTGGTTATCTACAATTGAAAAAAACACCAGAGAAAATCCTACCATGAGCCTGCTCTCAATAATACAACTCAGGAATAATTATGTCAGTTGATGTCCAGCTCCTGAACCGGGAGATTGAAAAAGAAGGAATGCTGCTTGAGCAGATCCGCAGTGAAATCGGCAAGGTCATTGTCGGTCAGGCCTCCCTGGTTGACCGGCTCCTTGTCGGGCTGTTATGCAACAATCATGTTCTCATCGAAGGCGTACCAGGTCTGGCCAAGACTTTGACCGTGACCACCTTGGCCAAAACAATTCAGGCCTCATTCCAACGTATTCAGTTTACCCCTGATCTATTGCCGGGCGACCTGATCGGCACCCTGATTTACAACCCGAAATCAGGGGACTTTACCACCAGAAAGGGGCCGATTTTCGCTAATATCATCCTGGCCGACGAGATCAACCGAGCCCCGGCCAAGGTGCAGAGTGCCCTGCTTGAGGCCATGCAGGAACGCCAGGTCACCATCGGTAACACGACCTTTCCCCTGGGTGACCCCTTCATGGTGCTGGCCACCCAGAACCCGGTGGAGCAGGAAGGCACCTATCCACTGCCTGAGGCCCAGGTGGATCGTTTTATGTTCAAACTCAAGGTCACCTATCCCACCAAGGACGAAGAACGAACTATCCTGAGCCGCATGGCCTCGCCTGCCAATCAGCCGGAAGCCCAGCCGGTTATAAAGCCGTCCGACCTGATGCGCCTGCGAGACAAGACAGCGTCAATTTACATGGATGAAAAGATCGAACAGTACATTGTCGATCTGGTGTCTGCCACCCGGGATCCCGATCAGTACGGGCTCAAAATCGGCCATCTCATTCAGTATGGTGCTTCGCCCAGGGCATCGATCTACCTGGCCATGGCGGCCAGAGGATGCGCCATGCTGGCTGGCCGGGGATTTGTCACGCCCCAGGATGTTAAAACCATTGGTATGGATGTCCTCCGCCACCGGGTCATCATTACCTATGAGGCGGAGGCTGAGGAAAAAACCGCCGAGGATGTTGTCCAGCAGATTATGGATACCGTTGAAGTCCCGTGATTTCCGCAGAGCTTGCAAAAAAAATCCGTTCCATCCAGATTCATACCAGTAAAACCGTGAACTCCGTTCTTGCCGGAGAGTATGAAAGTGTTTTCAAGGGTCGGGGCATGGAATTTGACGAGGTGCGGGAATACCAGCCCGGTGATGACATTCGCACCATTGACTGGAACGTCACCGCCCGTACCGGTCTCCCTTACGTCAAACAATATGTGGAAGAACGGGAGCTGACCGTCTTTTTTCTGGTGGATCTTTCCGCCTCCGGCGCTTTCGGCAGCATGGAAAAAACCAAAAACGAGGTGGCGGCGGAACTCACCGCTCTTCTTGCCTTTTCCGCCATCAAAAATAACGACAAGGTTGGGCTCATCGTTTTTACTGACATTATCGAGCTGTTCATCCCACCCAAAAAAGGAGTTTCCCATGTCTTGCGTCTGATCCGGGAAATCCTTTATTTCAGGCCAAGCCAGGCCAGGACCGATATCAGCGTGGCTCTTGATTTTTTCGGTCGGGTCATGAGGAAACGGGCCGTGGTTTTTGTCATCTCCGATTTTATTTCGCCGGACTTCAGCCGGGACATGCGAATTCTGGCCCGGCGCCATGATCTGATCAGCGTCTCCATCACCGATCCCAGGGAAATGGAGCTGCCTCCGCCTCCTGCCGGACTCATCGAACTTGAAGACGCTGAAACCGGTGAAACCATCCTCATCGACTGCGGCAGCAGGGAGGTCAGAGAGCAGTACCGGCAACTGGCCGGGGAACGGCTTCGAAACCTTGAAAACCTATTCCGCTCCATGGATGTGGATCATATCCCGCTCCAGACCGGCCAGGATTATGTCGCCGATCTGGTCCGATTCTTCCGGACCCGCGAGAAAAGGATGCAATATGCTTAGGGGATATCGGATTTGGCTAGCTCTCCTACTTTGCCTGCTAGTCAGTGCCTGCCAAGACGACACAGAGCAACCAATTGCAGAAGAGCCAGGCTTCCAGGAGACCTTCAGCCAGGGCGAATTTGCAGTGCAGGTCAGCCTCAGCCGACAGGAAATGAGTGTGGCCGAACAAACCGTTCTCACCCTGATCGCAACGGCTCCGGAAGACTCTACTCTCGAATTTCCCGCCTTTGAGGCAATGATCGGTGACTTTTCCATTGTTCGGTCCCCACCGATCCGGCAGGAATTGACGTCCAAAGGATTGACCCAGATCCGCAGTTTCACCCTGGCTCCTTTTCTGAGCGGTAATTATCCGATCCCGGAGATGACCTTTATCGGCGTTCAAACGGACGTCGACACCCCTCCGGTTCAGATCATTATTCCTGAAATCCAGGTTATGGTTGCTTCGCTGTTGAGCAGCGATGATCACGAGCTGAGCAACATCGCTCCGGTGCTGGACATACCGAAAGACTATTTTTTCTTATGGCTGATAAGCGGGCTAGCCCTTATCGCTATCCTGGCTTTTGCCTTTTACTGGACTCGCATCCGTAAACCGCTAGAAGATCCGCCCCTGCCACCCCTGCCACCCCATGTCATTGCCGGCCAAGCCATGGACGAACTGCTGGCTGAAAATCTTGCCGAACAGGGACGAAGCAAGGAATTTTACGAGCGGATTTCCCATATCCTGCGGTTTTATATTGAAAACCTTTTCGGCCTGAAAGCCGTTGAGCAAACCACGGAAGAATTTTTTCATGACCTGAAGATTTCACCCCTGTTTCCCGCCGACCAAAAGCTGTTATTGAAAAAATTTCTGGATCACTGCGACCTTGTCAAATTTGCCGAATATCAACCCGGCCGGGACGAGACGGAAAACACCACTCTCTTCTGCCGGAAATTTATCCAGCAAACAAGCCGAATACAAAATGGTCTTCCCGGACAGGATGAACAGCAATCGGCAGGGGCGAGATGATCATGACATTTGCTTTTCCATGGGCTCTGCTGGCGTTGCTGATCATTCCCCTTATCCTCTACAACGAGCTGGTCCGCAAAAAAAGTGGGCGGGTTGTTTTTCCGTCTCTGCATCTTGCCGCACACACCACCCCTTCGCTTCGGCAACGGTTGGCGCGACTGCCGCTGTTCCTGCGGCTAGCTGGACTCATTCTGCTGATCCTGGCCCTGGCCCGGCCCCAGGAGGGGATTGAAAAGGTCTATGATGTCAGCCACGGCATTGCCATTGAAGTGGTGGTTGACCGCTCCGGCAGCATGGGTGCGGAAATGGAGTTTGACGGCCAGACCCTCAATCGTCTTGAGGTGGTCAAAAAAGTCTTTGCAGAGTTTGTCAACGGTGATGGCAAAAATCTTGACGGCCGCCCCAATGACCTGATCGGCATGGTGACCTTTGCCCGTTTCGGCGACACGGCC
>JAGHCC010000314.1 GCA_021160685.1 Desulfobulbaceae bacterium
AAATGAGGGTACTATGCTGAATGTTGACGGATGTTTTCCCGACATGATGTCGGAATAGAAATCGGCGGAACCATCTCTTTATTTTCAACATCTCGGGCAATGTTTCACCTTTTTAGAGGCCGCAGTTTTTTTGTGGAAGAATTGTCCTGCCCGTTCATTTTTCAACACCTGACAACCTCAGGGGTTGTGAAGTTATTTATAGTCGGCGCTGAAGTCTTGTCAAATAAAAAAATCTACCAAGGATCCTGCATGTCGGGTATGTTACTCGATTTCGTGTAATCGTTCTCCAGGGCTACTGATTTATGGAAACCACAGTTCTGTAAGTGTTTACCAGTGCCTTAGATTCGTTCGTTCGGGCCTTTAAGCTATAGCCCCTCTATGTGAGAAGGCCAAAATGGATGAAGATGAGGTGCTGGTGAACGCTTATGATTTCGTTGATATCGGAAGAGGCGGGGAAAGAGTTTTTGTCTGAAGCGGCTTACGAAAGAGAAGATATTGAAGAGGTCCTTGCGGCACGTCATACGGACGCGGTTCAGAATCGGTTGAAGAAGGGCGTTGTCGGTGTGATGGGCCTGGGCGGACTCGGTTCCGCCGTGGCCACGGCCCTGGCAAGAATTGGTGTTGGCACGTTACTGCTTGCTGATTATGATATTGTCGAACTTTCCAATCTGCATCGTCAGTATTATTTTCTTGATCAGGTCGGTCTTTTAAAGACAGAGGCCCTGAAACAAAATATCAGCAGGATCAATCCCTTCATTCGCTTGGTGATCATTGAAAAATGCCTTACAGAGGCAATGATCGCCCATTATTTTCGGAATGTGGATGTCCTGGTTGAATGTTTCGACAGGCCTGAGATGAAGGCCATGGCTCTACGTGTCGCTTTAACCTCTCTGCCCGGGGTTGCCTATGTGGGCGCGTCCGGAGTGGCAGGTTGTGGCGAGAATAATTTAATCAAGACGAAAAAAATCGGCGATCGGGCTTATCTGGTCGGAGATGGTGAATCTGCTATCGGCCCGGATCTGGGTCTCATGGCCCCCAGGGTGGGGATTGCAGCCCATCATCAGGCCAACCAGGTCGTCCGTTTATTGCTTGGCAAAGAATGAAAGTTATTTGTAACGGAGAAGAACAGGAGGTCCGGACCGACTGCACGGTGAGCGAATTGATCGTTTCCCTGGGACTGAAGCCGGAGACCGTTGTCGTCGAGTGTGACGCTGTGATTCTGAAACCCGATGAGTACCCCACCCGGCAGCTTCATGAAGGAAACAGGCTTGAACTGATCCATTTTGTCGGGGGAGGATGATTTTTTCGAAGGCAGAGGGCGGAAGTTGAAATGCGGATTTCAGGAGGCGGATCTCGATTGACCGGTTCAACCAACTTTACAAATCAAACGAATTTAACAAATTTAACCAACTCAACCAATAAAACTTATTAAACCAATATGCTAACAATTGCCGGCAAAACATTTCGTTCCCGTCTTTTTGGCGGGACAGGGAAGTTTTCATCTTCCCTGGTGATGAAAGATGCCCTTGAGGCCTCGGGTTGCGAGATGGTCACCGTGGCCTTGCGCCGTATCGACCTGAAGAACCCGGAAGATGATATCATGAGTATGCTGGACCGGCAGAGATACCTGTTTTTGCCTAACACCTCCGGTGCCCGTGATGCTGGCGAGGCTGTTCGCCTGGCCCATCTGGCCAGGGCGTCGGGCGGCGGCAACTGGTTGAAACTTGAGGTGACTCCTGATCCGCGCACCCTGCTGCCCGATCCGGTTGAGACCCTGAAGGCGGCCGAGGAGCTGGTCAAGGATGATTTTATTGTCTTGCCCTACATTAATGCCGACCCGATTCTGGCCCTGAGGTTGCAGGATGTGGGAACGGCCGCGATCATGCCGTTGGGTTCCCCCATTGGCACTAATCAGGGGATTTTGACCTTGCCCCAGATTGAGATTATTATCGAGCAGGCCCGGGTTCCGGTGGTGGTTGATGCCGGTCTTGGCGCCCCGTCCCATGCGGCCCAGGCCATGGAAATCGGCGCGGACGCAGTGCTGGTGAACACAGCCATTGCCGTGGCCGGCGATCCGGTACGGATGGCCCGCGCCTTTGCCCAGGCAGTGGAAGCGGGCCGGACCGCCTTTGAGGCCGGACTGGGGAAACAGTCCCGCCGGGCGGAAGCCTCTTCACCACAGGTTGGCCTTGAGTTTTTACGTTAACAACTAATTGAGGTGGACAGGTAGTAGGCTGAAGGTACCCTACAGCCTATAGCCTTCAGCCTAATTACCTAATACACCTGAGCAGTTACCTGACATGTTCCAAATTCCTGATTTCAAAGAGTTGCAAAGACTGGTGGATGATGCCGGCGAGGCCGAGCTCCGCCGGGCCTTGCAGGCGACCCATGTGGGGATCAATGGGCTGGCGGCCCTGCTGTCGCCTGCGGCCGAACCGCTGCTGTCGGAGCTGGCTGCCCGCTCGGCCGAGATCACGGCCCAACGTTTCGGCAACACCATCCAGATTTACGCACCGCTTTATCTCTCCAATTTTTGTGTAAATAGCTGTGCCTACTGCGGTTTTTCCGCCGAGAACAAAATCAGCCGGCGGATGTTGACCCTGGAGGAGGCCGAGCAGGAGTCTATGATCCTGCACGACAGGGAAATTAATCATCTTCTCCTGGTCTCAGGCGAGGCCCCGGCCCGGCTGGGTGTGGACTATCTTGAAGAACTGGCGCGCAGGCTGCGTGACAAGTTTGCTTCCATCACCATTGAGGTGCAGCCCTTGGAAACCGACGAGTATCGAAGGCTGTTTGAGGCCGGAATAACCGGCGTGGCGGTTTACCAGGAAACCTATGACCGCGGGATCTATACCGACGTCCATCTGGCCGGTAAAAAATGTGATTTTGACTATCGTCTTGAAGTGCCGGCCAGGGTGGCGGCTGCCGGCATGCGGGAAGTGGGAATCGGCGCTCTGCTCGGCTTGGCAGACTGGCGCCTGGAGGGACTTGCCCTGGGAATGCATGCGGCCTGGCTGCGTAAAAACTACTGGCAGACCTCGCTTACCGTGTCCTTTCCACGTCTCAGGCCGGCCACAGGAGAGTTTGAACCCCTTGTTGCGGTTTCGGAGCGGAACTTGTCCCAGCTCCTTTTTGGCTTGCGGATTTTTGATCCTGACGTAGGATTGGTTCTTTCCACCCGGGAAGAGGCACGCTACCGGGATGGCATGATCGGCCTTGCCCCCACCCGCTATTCCGCTGGCTCCTGCACAGCGCCGGGCGGCTATTCGCAACCGGAGCTTGAGGGCGAACAGTTTTCCGTGGGTGATCATCGCACTATCACCGAAGTCTGCCTTGATATCAAACGCAGGGGGTGCGATCCGGTTCGCAAGGATTGGGACTCGACATTTCAGGTGGGTTAACCATCCTGAAAGAACAGCAGTGCGATGAAATCCAGGGATATTTCTTTTCCCGTCCTCTACACGTGAACAGTTACAGTTAGGTGACTGGGGCAATTATGTTGCACCACCTGAATTGTTACGTTTTTTTAACTCATTCGGCAAAGATTTTATCAAAGGCGTTGAATGCGGTTTTGACCATGGGGATGTCGGTGTCGAGCTGGAGGTAGGAACCGCCGGTGATCTCCTGTTTTACTAATTCATCGCTGGCCGGGAAGATCCCGCCCAGGGGAAGATCCGATTGATCCACTGCTTCCCTGATTTTTGCATCAAGTTCCGGTGTCATTGGCTCAGGAGCACGGTTGACAATCAGGTATTTCTTTTTGACAACAAGCTGCAATGGTTCGGTGATCTCCGAGATACGCCGAGCCGTCATAATCCCCCGGGCCGATGGATCGGAAATAACCAGCAGATAATCAATGGTTCTGAGGTTCATTCGGCTGAGATGCTCCATGCCTGCCTCGTTATCCACCAGGATATAGCGGTAATTATCGGCAAGATGGTCCATGGTCATGGCCAGATACTGGTTGGCGGCGCAATAGCAACCCGGTCCGTCAGGTTGGCCCATGACCAGTAAATCATAGCCACTTTCCTCGATAATAGACTGCTGGATTTTCATCTCCATGTACTGATCTCGGCTCATGCCGCCGGGGATATCCCCCTTGAGTTCTTTTCTGATTTGACCGATGGTGGTTCCCACATCCAGAGCCAGCAGTTCGTTGAGGTTGGCGTTTGAGTCGGCATCAACTGCCAGGATCGGGGTTTGCTTCTTTTCCAGCAGATATTTGATGAGCAGGGCAGAGGTGGTAGTTTTTCCGGTGCCGCCTTTGCCGGCCATGGCGATTATTTTGGGGGGCATGATTTATCTCCTTAAAGAATACACAAAATTTCTTATTTTTGTTTAGTATATTGCAGTCAGCACTATAGACATTCATTTTCTCCCTGTCAAACCGTGACAAAGTGGCACTTTTTCAACCTTCCTCTTTCTGTTGCCATTTTACCCTTGCAACTTGTCCGTGAGCTGGTATTTTAGCCCCTCAGCAGTTTTATATATAAATGTATGTAGC
>JAGHCC010000132.1 GCA_021160685.1 Desulfobulbaceae bacterium
GACTTCGAAGCATACTTGTGCTATTCGAGAAGGCCAAAATGGGACAAGATGGGGTGCTACTGAATAGTTACCGAATAGGTAAACTAAATTTTCATCATTATAGAGAGCTTCATGGCTCAACGAGCAGGCCCTTACAGATAATATTTAAAATGACATCGGGATCGTCCGGATAGGGATGCTCATCAGGTGCCTCCAGCCAGAGATGGAGAAAGGCGTTGGTGAGACTATCCAGCGAAACGGCGAGGTGGTACGGCTCGGCAATTTTTTGAAAGCGTTTTTTCTGTATTCCTGCGGCAAAGACCCCCGTGAGCTTTTGCAGAAGCAGTTCATACTCTTCTCGGATTTCCTTATCCAGACCAGCTTTGATATTAAAACTGGCTCCCCTGGTTTCAGCAAAATAGAGGCGAACAACGGAGACATTGTCCATAAAGACAGCACCTTTGATCTTGACGTAACTGCGAAGTTTTTCAATCTCGCCATCTTCTTCATTCAGAGCCCTGGTCAGTGCTGTGTGGAACGTATCGGCCTGTTTTACGATAATGGAGCGATAGAGGTCTTCCTTATTTTTAAAAAACTTGTAGAGGGTACCTATGGCAAATTCCGACCTCTTGGCAATTTCCAGCATGGAAACATTATGGAAGCCTTTTTCAGAAAAAAGCCCTATGGCTGCTGTCAGCATCTCCTGCCGTTGCCAGAGTTTCTCCCGTTCCCGTCGTGAGAGTGTCGCATCTTTCATTATCAGGTCTCCGTTCGTTTAAGTGTTGCAATCCACAGAAATATGATGCGGCTATGCAAAATGTGACGACTAGTTCACAGTTTAAGCTAAAGTGTCACGGTGTCAAGTGAAATATAAAGTGCTATTTTTTTTTGTCTTCTTCGATTGATGAAAAAGCAGGAAACAATTTAGCAAAGACGACTCAAAAAGAAGCGGTTCTCTTATGTTCCATAACCTTGCTTCACCGCTAACCAGAATTGACCTACCTGTACTAATACGCATTTTTACGAAGCAGTTCACCCACCTCCCGAGCGACCTTATCGGTGGTTTCAACCGGAGTATATTCAGGCATATCAATGCTGATATTGAAAGTGTTCTTATCGTCCTTGGGCAACATCCCCATGGCAACACAGCCAGGTGTAAGAGGACCGGACATGCCTTGTGGACGCACAAACTGCCAGGCAACCTGCATCATTGCTGCCATGATGAGTAATCCTGTCACGAGAAAGACCAGACCCCGAAGACCAGGACGATCAAGAATTGGCGTAATTAAAACGTGGTAGAAACGATGCAGCTTCTCCTTCGGGCTTTTGATCAGGATATATTGGTGTTGCGATTTTGCCGTTTCCAAAGCCGCCAGAGCGGCATGCAATGTTTCCCGGCTGACATCTCTTTGCAGACGTATTTTTCGTAATGCATTTTCAGGGACACTTTTTTCTTTAAAAAGTGTTTCATACCGTTCAAGGTCGATCTGAGCATCTTTCAGCGCTGATCCGAATTTATTTACTGCCGCTTTCGCCTGTTGTATTGCCCCATCAATATCACTACTGTCCAGTGAAACGAGGAGGTCTCCTTTGTGTATTTGTTGTCCTTCCCGTACTGAAATTTCATTAATATAACCGGTAATACGCGAGGTGATTTGAATTCGATTGTCGGAAATCACTGAACCAATCGTTATATAATAGACAGGAAGTTCCTCATCCATGACCTCTATCACCGGCAGAGTGTGAACCATGGATTTTTTATTGACAACTGAACCCGGTTCCTGGTTGCAAGCCCGACAAGACAAATGCCATGCTCACAGCCCAGAGCCAGACGATCACTTTTCTTTTACCCTGCAACATAATATCTTTTATTCCTGTTTTTGTAATTGTATGAGACTGTCTCATTCTGCTTAACTAGTTTTCAATCCGTGCAACACAAGCTGAGTGACATGCTGGGCTATTACCTGTGGATCACTGTGCTGTTCTTTGCTGTGAAAGAGATAGGGCCTGATTGCAGCTGTCTGAAAGTGATACATCACCAGCCCGACAATTGAGATAGCCAATAGGTAAGAGTCCTGTTTCGGGTCCAGCTCTCGACACAGTTCAGTCACACCTTGGAAGAGGTCATGATAGACTTCTGTGGCCAGGAGTTGCAGCCTGGATTCGTCACCGTCCATCATTTCCCGTTGAATCAGCATGCTGAAATCATTGTCTTGATGTACCAGCTCACAGAGACGGGTGATAAATTGAGCAAGACGTTTTTTCGGTGCAGCTCTGCTGTTGAGTATTTTCAACAGGCTATCAGCCTTATCGGCGAAGGCTTGGACCATGGCGGCAAGGTAAAGAGTCTGCTTGTCCGGAAAATGATGGTAGAGGGCAGCGGCACTTAAGCCAACGTTTTTTGCAAGTGTGCGCATTGATACGCCGCTGTATCCAGCTCCAGCAAACAGGGGAATGGCTATTGCAAGAATTTCTTCTTTACTTTTAGGGTGTAGAGGTCTCATTCGGGCTCTTTAGGGTTGTTAATTTAAATTTGATGTCCGCTTCTTTATACGCAGATTCCGCAAAAAACAAGGGATTCTGACCAATATCAGGTCATCTTTTAACGAGGTCTGACATTCAACAAAAAGACGATATTAACGAACGTTAAGTTAACGTAAGCAAGTTTATTTTTTTTGTAAAGAAAACAAATATCAAACATGCTTTCTTCGAGGGGAATCCGGCTACCCACTTAAGTGGGTCATATTGCCTTTGATTAAGCTGATTGAATATCGAATGTCGAATTATGAAGGAAGGATGATCTGTTTTGATGATTTTTATTTGAAAAATTTATTAATTCTTGAGAAATCTGGATAAAACATCCATACTTCGATATTCAAAATTCCTTGTTCGACATTTTGCGACTCAAAAGAGTTGACTCTTGAATTGGTTTACAACTTTTTCATATTGCACCCAGCCGCAGCAGTAACAACCAGCGCCTCCTGAAAGTCAAGAACGATGGCCTTAAAATCAGCATTTCTTCCCAGAAAAAAGCAGGTTAGGGCCAGAGCGGCAAAGATGGCAGCATAGAGCAATTCGCCAAAAAGAAAAACAAACAGAGCGGGGAGAACGAGCACCACGCCCAATGGGCGTAGTAAGACGGCAAGATAAATAAAAATAGCCCACAAATTCAGTGAAAAAAAATCTGACCCGTTGCATTACTTTTCTGAAATCAGGCCATGGCACGGCACGGCATTTCAGGCCTGAAATTTGTTTCTGAAAAGTTCGTCTTAAAATACCCGGATCGTGCCATTATGGACGACAAGACAGCCAGACTCTGCTTGTCACGGATAAATTGTAAATGACGCACTGACTCATCCCTTTCGTTACTACTGAATCGACAAAAAAAGGGGCCGAATTATTTTTGTAAAAATAATTCGGCCCCTTTGACATTTGAACGGTATATTTTTTTCTCTCACAGACTCCACACATAAAGAAAACCTCTGTGAACTCTGTACCTGTGAAAAAATTTCATGATCGAAGTCGGAATTTACACCCTGTTCTCAAGGATACTTATCTTGTTGTGGATATGTATCGCCATGGCCGTTACTTATGATACTTATAAGGATTAAAAACAACCACCGGACATGGGGAGGCTTTCAGCACCCTTTCAGCAACACTGCCGAGCAGAATTTTATCCAAACCTTTATAACCATGAGTGGCAATAATAACCATATCACAGTTTTTAGCGGCAGCAACAATAGAATCAACGGTATCACCAATGACAACCGTATGTTCAGATGATCCACACACCGCCTTGTATTGATCAACCAGACCCGCAATTTTTGCTTCCATATCCTTTTTCATGTCGCCCTCAAATTTATGGAGCGCCGCGAATCCAAAGCCCGTAGAATTATCCACAACATTAATTAAAGAAAGATTTGCTCCTAATTCTTCTGCAAACCCCGCAGCATACTCAACGAGTTTGGCTGTATGCTGAGAAAAATCAACAGGCACCAGAATTGTTTTTACGTCGGCCATCATGTCTCCTCCATGTTGAAATGAAATGATACCCTTTTGAATGAGGGCAAGATTAATTTGGATCAGATTTGAATAACAACTTCTCGATACTGATACAATCTTTTGACTGAGTAAACTCGACTAACAGGAAAAATCAACAAAAAATTGATTTTAAAACCATTTCCTGGTTATCCCCGGCGTCCGCACTGACCGCGGCCTCTTCCTCCGCTGTCGGCCCGATAAATATTACGGCTGCCGCATTTCGGGCAGACCATCTCCCTGCCAGGTTTTCCGGTACCATAGGCAACCTGCCACTCATGACCACAGTCCGCACATTTAAATTTTCTCTGTTCAGTCATCCGTTACTCCTTTGTGTAAGGTTTCGGTGGTGTCGGTAATAATATTTTTAATTTTTATTACCGCTTTGCCCTTCAGCCTGTTCACCTGAGCAGGAACACTTACTTTAAATATATTCATGATGCTGGAGGAGATCAACCATGGTGAGATCCCCCACCACCCGCTGCCCCTCATCAACAACAGGAACCTCCTTGACATTATGCTTAATCATCCGGCCAAGGACTTCCTCCACCTCATCCGACAAAGTCGCTGCCAGGGGTTCACGCTGCATAAAATCCCTGGCCGTCTCCGCGATGGCCATGCTGGAAATGTTCTGAATGTGGGGACAAGAATCGTGGTAATGGAAAAATACGTGTCGAACCATATGGCCCAATGAAATGACCCCTTGCAGCCGGCCATTGTCATCAACCACATAGAGCAGCCGGGAATGACAGGCACTGGAGAAGGCCTCAACAATCTCTTTGACACCGGCCTCTTCAGGGACAAGAGGAATCTCTCTCTCACGCAGTTCAGGCAGCAGATCACCAATGGTTTCATTTCCCTGAGGTCTTTGTTTTTGTATCATTTCTCCTCCCCCAATGGAATTTCTTCCGCCTTTGTCAGGGCGAATCTGGTACAGATCGGCCCGATGATTTCAAAAAAAACCGAGGTGGCGGTGATGGTGGTCAACGCCGCTGCGCCAATTGTTGCGGCATGGGGCAGATCGTACTGAATGGCAAGCTGGGAAAAATCATTCTTTATCAGTAGCGACAGACCAATGGCCACCCCGGCTTGGGACAAAAGTCCCAGACCCAGATATTTTTTTATCTTTTCCTCGACCCTGCCCATTGTGGCGCCAAGCCTCGCTCCACCGATCTTGCCCGCTGTCCGTCCCAAAATATAGACAACCCCGATGCTTCCCATGGCCGGCAGGACTTTAACATCCAGATGGGCACCGGCCAATGAAAAAAACAGGATGAATACCAGCGGCAAAATTTCCTGTAGTGGTTGCCGAACCTTTTCCGCAAGAAGACCTTGCCGGGTATTTGCCAGAACAAAACCAATCATCATGTTGGCCAGAATCAGGGAGAGATGAAAATGAATCGCTATACCGGTGGTCAAAAAAACCGTGCCGAAAAAAAGGATAAAGGTATCGCGAGAGCTTTTAAGACGACCAAGCAACTGAACGAAAAACAGGCCCAGAACACCGCCCAGAGCCAGGCTGAAGCAGATTTCCAGGAAAGCAGCAACCAGACCCGGCACAACAGAAACCGACCCAGCAGAAGTCCCAGCCAAGAGCAGGTTCCGGGCCAGGGCCGCACCAAAGCCATAAATGATGACGGCCAGGCCATCGTCAAAACCCACTACCGCGTACAGGGCTTTTGTCAAACTACCCCTGGCCCGGCATTCCTGAATCACCGCCACGGTGCCGGCCGGAGCGCTGGCCGGCGCCATCACACCAAAGATAATGGCCAGGGGTAAATCACGGGTCAAAAAATAAAGAGCAGTGGTCACCACGGCAAGGGCCATGAATGATTCGGCAAAAATAATGGTGACAATTCCGACACCAAGCCGTTTCATGGATGTCAGGCTGAGTTCGGAACCTATGGTGAAGGCAACAAAGCCAAGACCGACTTCCGCCAGGAAGGATAGATGTTCCAAGGCTGTTTCATGGAGGACATTCAACACAGACGGGCCAAAAAGAACACCGACAAACATATAGCCGATCAGGGCCGGCAACTTGACATGCCGAACCGCCATCCCCATGTAAAGGCTGATCAGAACGACCAGACCAACAAGGGTCAGCTCGGAAAGCTGCAAAAATGAAAGATCGATTTGCATAAGTTTTTTTTGACGTTTCCTGTTGCAAGGCGATTGGAGGAAAAGGTTATGAAGAAAACAGATCGTCATTCATTAAAGACAGATTTTTATATGCTTGAAAGCGGTAAAATAAAATAAAAATTATTCCCTTCATCGGTGGCTTCACAGCCGGTTTCGCCCCCATGCTGTTTGACGACCCTGTTGATAAAATCAAGGCCATGTCCAGTCCCCTGTATTCCTGCCGTATGCTTTCCACGGGCCCCTTCCTCAAAAATCGTCGCACTCTCCTCCGCAGTGAGAGGCCGGCCGGTGCTGAAGATATTAAATTTAATCCCCGTGAGACCGGGCTGTGGAAAATTTTCCACCTTTTCCGCGCCATAGGCTATGGCCTTGCGCGAGATTCCCCTGTGGTCGATGATTTCTTCCGTATATTTAA
>JAGHCC010000205.1 GCA_021160685.1 Desulfobulbaceae bacterium
AACCCCTGGTTTTAATCCTTGTGCCCTTGATGACGCTTCCTTCCGTAGTTCGAAACGGGGTGAGGCGTTTTCTGGCAATAGGGTAACGTAAGAGGCAGCAAGTGAAAAGAAGAGTCGTGGTAACAGGTGTTGGCCTTGTGACACCTTTGGGAACCGGTGTAGACAAGACGTGGGAAGGTTTGTGTGCTGGCAAAAGCGGTATTGGGCCAATCACCAGATTTGACGTTAGTGATTACGCCGTGAAAATTGCCGCTGAGGTCAAAGATTTTCATGTAGATGATTTTATAGAAAAAAAATTGGCCAAGCATCTTGAATTTTTTGTTCAATACGCTCTTGCTGCCGCAGACATGGCCTTGAAGGATGCCGATTTTTCCATAACTGAAGAAAATTCCACCAGGGTCGGGGTCATTACCGGTTGTGGCCTGGGAGGGCTTCCCGCCATAGAAAAGTATGCCGATATTGTGCGGGAACGTGGCCCCAGGCGCATTACCCCCTTCTTTATCCCCATGGTCATCCCTAACATGGGCGCCGGTCATATTTCAATTGTGAATAAAGCGAAAGGCCCGAATATGTCGTTGACGACTGCCTGCGCCGCTGGCACCCACGCGGTGGGGGAAGCCTTCAGGTTGATCAGTGACGGAAAATGTGATGCGGCTATAACCGGTGGCAGTGAATCCACCATCTGTCCGCTGGCTGTCGCCGGATTTAACTCCATGAAGGCCCTGTCAAGACGAAATGATGAACCAGAAAAGGCTTCCCGTCCTTTTGATAAGGATCGTGATGGTTTTGTTATTGCCGAAGGTGCCGGCATGCTGATTTTGGAAGAGCTGGAACTTGCCAGGGCACGAGGAGCAAAAATATATGCGGAAATGGCCGGATACGGTTTGTCCGGGGATGGGTATCATATGGCTGCCCCGCCGGAAGACGGTGACGGCGCTGTTCGCTGTATGCAGATGGCTCTCGATGATGCCGGCATGAATCCTGCTGATATCGGTTACATTAATGCCCACGGCACCTCTACTCCGTTGAATGATGTGGTGGAAACCAGAGCGATCAAACAGGTTTTTCAAGAGCATGCCTTAAAACTTGCAATCAGTTCCACTAAATCCATGACCGGTCACATGCTGGGAGGCGCAGGCGGAATTGAGGCGGTTTTCACCGCATTATCGCTTTATCACCAGTTAATTCCTCCCACTGCAAATCTGGAAAATCCGGGTCCGGAGTGCAATCTGGACTATGTGCCGGGCACAGCCAGAGAATGCAATATCCAGGCGGCGATGTCCAACTCTTTTGGTTTTGGCGGAACGAATGCGGTGGTGATCATGAAACGGTACGGAGATTCAAAGTGAAAATTGCAATTGGCTGTGACCACGGCGGACTCACTTTAAAAAATGAAATTCTTGATCTCCTGGCCGCAAGCGACCATCAAGTGATGGATCAGGGAACTTTTTCCTCTGATTCCGTTGATTATCCTGATTTTGCTAGAAAAGTGTGTGGTCTTGTAGCAAGTGGTGCATGTGATCGTGGGATCTTGATTTGCGGGACGGGCATTGGCATGTCCATGGCCGCAAATCGAAATGAGTTAATCAGAGCAGCCCTTTGCCATGAGCTTTTTACAGCCAGGATGAGCCGTGAACATAATGATGCAAATGTACTCTGCCTTGGGGCCAGGGTCATTGGTCCCGGACTGGCGTTGGAAATGGTACAAGTTTGGCTTGAGACCAAATTCGACGGTGATCGGCATCTCAAGCGTATTAAAATGTTTTCAAAAATCGAGCCATCTGCGCTGAAGGCTGACTAGGAGGCTGTCCGAGAATAGGCATTTTTTCTCAAATCGAGGCATTTTGAAAAAATAAGCACAGTCATAATAGTTGATATTACGAGCATTATTTTTTTAAAATAACGAAGCGTTGGGGAAAAAGGGCATTCTCGGACAGCTTCCTAGCAAGAGTAGCAAGAGTAGCAAGAGTAGCAAGAGTAGCGAGACAAGAGCTAAAAGGAATGGCATAGGGAAAAAGTCCTTATCCCATCCACCACAAGCCTTCAAACTCTCCGAAAATTATTTTCTATTTAATTAATCGCAAATTTAAACGATGCCGAAATTGTCGGTCTCGTAAAAAACAACGAAGAGATTATATTTTTGTTTTACAGATTTTTTTACGAGGCTATCGGAATTGACAATTTATGTATTAAGATTTTAGGGTGATTCGTTGTGTCTTCTTTAAAACAGATTGATCCTGAGGTTTATCGTTCCATCAATTATGAATTGGAGAGACAGTCCAATCAGCTTGAATTAATTGCCTCGGAGAATATTGTCAGCACGGCAGTACTTGAGGCCCAGGGTTCAATTTTTACAAATAAGTACGCCGAGGGATATCCCGGCAAGCGTTATTATGGTGGCTGCGAGTATGCCGACCAGATTGAATCGTTGGCGATTTCCAGGGCGAAAGAGCTGTTTCAAGCTGAATACGCCAATGTCCAGGCCCATTCCGGCAGCCAGGCCAATATGGCAGTGTATTTTGCCGTCCTGAATCCAGGCGATAAAATTCTGGGTATGGATTTGGCTCATGGCGGTCATTTGACCCATGGTGCTAAGGTTAGTTTTTCCGGTCAGTTGTATGATGTTTCCTCTTATGGAGTTGACAGGAAGAGCGAGCAGATTGATATGGCAGCGCTGGAGCAGATTGCCTTGGAAACCCGACCGAAAATGATCATTGCCGGCGCCAGCGCCTATCCTCGTGTGATCGATTTTGAGGGATTTCGCCGTATCGCTGATCAGGTAGGGGCCTTTTTGATGGTGGATATGGCTCATATCGCTGGTCTGGTTGCCGCCGGAGTTCATCCGTCACCAATTCCCTGGGCTGATTTTGTTACTACGACCACCCATAAAACCCTGCGCGGCCCAAGGGGCGGTCTGATTCTTGCCAAAGAAGAATATGGCAAAAAGTTAAACAGTAAGATTTTTCCCGGTATCCAGGGTGGGCCGCTTGTTCATGTCATCGCAGCCAAGGCCGTAGCCTTTAAGGAGGCCATGAATGAGCGTTTCAAGCTGTATCAGCAGCAGGTTGTCAGCAACGCCCAGGCGTTGAGCCAAAGACTTCTTGAGCACGGTTTCCGAATTGTATCAGGTGGGACGGATAATCATCTTCTTTTGGTCGATTTAACTCCGAAAAATATCACCGGCAAGGAAGCGGAAGAGGCCCTGGAAAATGCCGGTCTAACGGTGAATAAAAACGCCATTCCCTTTGACCGGCAGAGCCGTTTTGTCACAAGTGGGATTCGTATCGGCACCCCGTCGGTAACCACCCGCGGTTTGCGTGAAGAGGAAATGCGAAAAATTGGTGACTGGATCAACCGTATTATCAGCAGCCGGGATAGCGGTGAAGAGTTGGCTGCAATTCGTCTTGAGGTTCGTCTGCTTTGCGATGAGTTTCCGATTTATCCGGATCTTGAAAGGGATAACGTTTGATTCATTATGAAAAAATGTGATCGGCCTTCCTGGTCCGAATATTTTATGTCCATTACGGAACTTGTGGCCCAGCGTTCTACATGTATACGGCGCAAAGTTGGAGCTATACTTGTCAGGGACAAGAGGATTATAGCAACCGGCTATAATGGAGCTCCGTCCGGCATCAAACATTGTCTGGATGTTGGTTGCCTGCGTGAACAGATGGGGATTCCATCTGGAGAACGACATGAACTCTGCCGAGGATTGCACGCCGAACAAAACAGCATCATCCAGGCTGCCCTTCATGGCACAAGTATTGAGGGGGCAACCCTTTACTGCTCTAATATGCCCTGTTCAATCTGCAGCAAAATGTTGATCAATGCCAGAATTGTTGAGATCTTTTTTAAAGAAGGTTATGCTGATCCTCTTGCTTCGGACATGTTGACCGAGGCAGGGATTCCTTATCATCAGATTTAATGTAACTATTCAGGTAGGGATACAAATTTACCTTTAACTCCTGATTAGTTACGATTTAATTATTATGAAATGTCCCTATTGCGGCCATTTGGAAAGCAAGGTGGTCGATTCCCGCCTGAACAAGGAATACACCACAACGCGAAGGCGTAGATTGTGTTGTGCTTGCGGTCGTCGTTTTACCACCTATGAGCGATTGGAAGTAACAATGCCCATGCTCATTAAAAAAGACGGCCGCCGTGAGAGCTGGGATCGTGCTAAAGTTGTTGAAGGGTTGAAAAAGGCCTGTGAAAAACGACCTGTCAGTATAACCGAGATTGATGATTTTGTTGATTCTCTGGAGCGCGAGTTACAGGATATGGGAGAAAGGGAAATTCCTGTCCGACTAGTCGGGGCCAGGGTCATGGAAGGGTTGAGAACAATGGATGAGGTTGCCTATGTTCGTTTTGCCTCGGTCTACCGGCAGTTTAAGGATTTGAATGAATTCATGGATGAGCTGAAGGGATTGTTGAGCAAAAAGGAGCAGTAGGGTGGTTGAGCCGGACCGTCAATTTATGAAAATAGCCATCCGGGAGGCCAGAAAAGGCTTGGGCCGCACCTCGCCGAACCCCCATGTTGGCGCAGTGGTGGTAAAAAACGGTCGGATCGTCGGCAAGGGCTACCATAAAAAGGCAGGAACTCCTCATGCAGAAATTCATGCTCTGCGCGAAGCCGGAGAAAATGCCAGTGAGGCGACCATCTATGTTACCTTGGAGCCATGTAATCATACTGGTCGCACCCCTCCATGCACCCGGGCGATTGTGGAAAGCTCTATCAAGAGGGTTGTGGTTGGTATGATCGACCCGAATCCTCTTGTCGCCGGTTCAGGTTGTCGTTTTTTGGTGGAACAGGGACTGGATGTCGTTTCCGGGATACTTGAAGATGAGTGCCGTGCCATTAACCGGCCTTTTATTAAACACATTACCACGGGGCATCCCTGGGTGATCATGAAAGCCGGTTGCAGTCTGGATGGACGGCTTGCTGTTCGTTCGGGACAGAGTGGCTGGATCACCGGTGAAAAGTCAAGACATGAGGTCCATCGTATTCGTGACCGGGTCGATGCTATCCTGGTCGGGATCGGAACAGCTTTGCAAGATGATCCGTCCTTGACAACAAGACTGACGGCTCGAAAAGGACATGATCCTCTTCGTGTTGTTATCGACAGCCGGCTTCGATTGCCGACAACGGCAAAGATGATCAGCCAGGATTCCAATGCTGAAACCTGGGTTTTTTGCGGTCCGCAAAGGGATGAACGGCACGTCGATGCACTTGAAAAAAATGGAGTTCGTGTCTGGCCGGTAACTCTTGCGCCCGCCGGGCAGGTGAATCTGCATGATGTTCTTGATGTCCTTGGTCGGGAGCAAAAAAATTCCCTGTTGGTGGAAGGGGGGGGGCGGATACACGGCTCATTTTTACGAGAAAAACTGGTTGATCAGGTCAATTTGTTTTTTTCGCCTATTTTTCTTGGATCTG
>JAGHCC010000125.1 GCA_021160685.1 Desulfobulbaceae bacterium
CAAGAAAACAGATATCGCCATGCTGACCAAGAAGGAGGCCGGCAAGGTGATTGAATCTTTAAAAAATATCATCAAGCACAGGAAAACGGATTAGGCAGTTGCAGATCAGAACCACCAGTTACAGATCAGCACAGCGGCCAGGATTCCGGCGGCGTCGGCGCAGAGGGCGGCGGGCAGGGCATGGCGGGTGTTTTTGATGCCGACAGCGCCAAAATAAACGGCCAGCACATAGAAGGTTGTCTCGGTGGAACCCTGCATGGTGGATACCAGAAAAGAAAGAAAGCTGTCCGGAGCTTGATTGACGATTTCAGACATGATGCCGAATGCGCCGCTGCCGGATAAAGGCCGCATCAGGGCCATGGCCAGGGCCTCGGCCGGCATGCCGATGAGTTCAGTCATTGGCGAGAGAAGGGTGATGAGAATGTCCATGGCGCCGCTGGCTCGGAACATGCCGATGGCGACAAAGATCGCCACCATGAAAGGCATAATGCGAACTGCGGTATTGAATCCCTCTTTGGCGCCTTCGGTGAGGGTTTCATAAATCTTTACCCCTTTGAGGTAGCCAAAAATCAGCAGGGTGGAAATCAGGACTGGAATAAGCCAGTTTGAAATACTGTTCAGATCAATACCACCGGAAGCAACGTTTGCAGATCCGCTGAAAAAACGGTAGGGAATGGCCAGGACAAAAGCCGCAATCATCAACCCGATAAAAATGCGCCCGGCCCGGCCTGGTTTGACAAGATCACCTTCCTCCCCTGACAACCCGGTCATTTCCTTCTCTTTTTCCCAGGCGACCTTGCTGAGGACAGGGTTTTCATCTTTAGCCAGCAGCTTGGCGGCAACAATGGCCACGCAGGTGGAGCAGATGGTGGCAATAAGCGCCGGGATCAGGATGGATGACGGATTAGCGGCATCGGCCGCGGCCCGGACTGTGATCACTCCCAGGGGAAGGATAGTGACGCTTGAGGTATTGATTGCCAGAAAAAGACACATGGCATTGGTGGCGGTTCCCTTTTCCGCAGACAGGGTTTCAAGCTCCTGCATGGCCTTGATTCCCATGGGGGTGGCGGCATTGCCCAACCCCAGCGCGTTTGCCGCCATGTTCATGATTATGGCCGACATGGCGGGATGCTCGGGCGGCACATCCGGGAAAAGGCGTACCATGAGGGGCCGCATACCCCTGGCAATGATGCGCAGCAACCCTCCGGCCTCGGCCACCTTCATGATGCCCAGCCACAGGGCCATGGGGCCGATCAGGCCGATGGCGAGAACCACGGCGCTTTTGGCGGAATCAAAAGAGGCCCGGGTGACCTCGTCCATCTTGCCGGTGTAGGCTGCGGTGACAGTGGCGATCACCACCATGGCCAGCCAGATAATATTGATGGAGGACGGTTTCTGCTTCATTTTTTGTTGGACTCAGGCAAGATAAATTTCTGAAATTGAGAGGCAACTCTAACACATCTTAAGCTCAACTCCGTTAAATTTTTTTATGAGTCCCAGGGATTTGCAGAATTCTCCTTAAACAATTTTGTAATTGTTCAGAAGCCTCTTTTTGATATATAATTCATCGCAAGAGTCAGCTGAGGTTGAGCCAACCAACCTCTTCGACACTTCAGAACAGACTCCTTTTTATAGATACGGCACCGGTGAACACTCACGGATGGAGTATTTTAAAAGATAATTAAATGCTTATTGTAAATTTTCTTGAAAAATCGAACGAAAATGTTTATAAATGAATAATAATAATTACTACATGAGAGGTGTTAGACTATGAATGTTAATCCAAAATTAAGAATGACCAAGCAGCGCCAATTGATTCTTGAAGAGCTGCGCAAGGTCAAAACACATCCGACAGCTGACGATATGTATCAGATTCTGAGAAAAAGGATGCCTAAAATCAGTCTGGGAACCGTGTACAGAAATCTTGAAATTCTTTCTGAAACCGGTATTATCCAGAAGCTTGAAGTCGGCGGCACTCAAAAGAGATTTGATGCCGATACCAGCACACATTATCATGTCCGTTGTGCTATCTGCGGACGGGTGGCGGATCTTCATCTGGCACCTGATATGAATGTGGAAAAAGAGGCTGCCAAGCTGACTGATTTCCAGATCCTGCGTCATCGGCTTGAGTTCATCGGGATCTGTCCCGAGTGTAAGGAACATTAATGGTCTCGCAAAAAAAATTATAAATGAACCACAGAAATTTTTTTTATTGCAACCAGTAGGCTGTGTGGTTAGTTTTCTATTTTCGAATTTGATGAATAATAAGGAGTAAATGATGACAAAACAAATGCAGGTTTATAAATGTGAGATTTGCGGCAATATTGTGGAACTTCTTCATTCCGGCGGCGGTGAATTGGTCTGTTGCGGCCAGCCCATGAAGCTTCAGGAGGAAAACACAGTTGACGCGGCCAAGGAAAAACATGTTCCGGTCATTGAAAAAATTGACGGTGGTTACCTGGTCAAGGTCGGTTCAACGGCTCATCCCATGGATGATAAACACCACATTGAATGGATTGAGCTTGTCGGCGGCAGTAAAGTTTTACGCCACAATCTGGTTACCGGCGACGCACCCGAAGCAAAATTTGCCTCTGACAGCGATCAGGTCAGCGCCCGGGCTTACTGTAATCTTCATGGACTCTGGAGGAGCTGATCACCATGTTGAGCGTCAAAATGCAAGGAGCCCTGAACGCTCAGGTTAATGCTGAGCTTTATTCAGCATATTTTTATCTGTCCATGAGTTCTTACTGCGAGTCCGTAAGTCTGGCAGGCTGCGCCGGTTGGATGCGGGCCCAGGCCCAGGAAGAGCTCTATCATGGTATGAAAATGTATGATTACATCAATGAACGCGGCGGCCGCGTCATCATGGCAGCCATTGACCAGCCACCATCTGACTGGGATTCCGTGCAGAACGTTTTTGATGATGTTCTGGCCCATGAGCAAAAGGTCACCGGTCTCATCAATAACCTGATGAACCTGGCCCAGGATGAGCGTGATCATGCGACAAGCAGCTTTCTCCGCTGGTTCATTGACGAACAAGTGGAAGAAGAGGCTTCGGTGGGCGCCGTGGTTGACAAGCTCAGGATGATCGGTAAAGACGGCAACGGCCTCTTTGTCCTTGACCGGGAACTGGGGCAGCGTGTTTTTACGCCGCCTGTAAAAGAGTAAAATTTATAATTTCGAGAGTTACAAGCCGCCTGATATTTGTGTCAGGCGGCTTTTTTATTTGTCGATTCCATAAAAATCGGTCATGATAACGACTCAAATGTAGCCAGCTACTCTTTGTACATCTTTAATGAGGAGAAAAAATGACGACGAGAGAGATTAAAGAAAATATCCATTGGGTGGGCGTGGTGGATTGGAATATCCGGGACTTTCACGGTTACTCGACCTACAAGGGAACAACCTACAACTCGTTCCTGGTCATGGATGAAAAGATCGCCTTGGTTGACACAGTTAAAAAACCGTTCAAACAAGAACTCATAGATAATATTCGGGAGCTCACTGATCCGGAAAAAATTGATTACATTATTGTTAATCATGTTGAGATGGATCATACCGGAAGCCTGCCGGAAATGATCGACCTGATCAAGCCGGAAAAAATCTTCTGTTCCCCCATGGGCCACAAGGCTCTGCTCAGTCACTTTCATCGTGAAGACTGGCCCTACGAAATTGTTAAATCCGGAGACAGCATCAGTCTTGGTAAAAAAACGGTTCATTTTCTTGAAACCAAGATGCTGCACTGGCCCGACAGCATGTTTTCCTATTTTGCCGAGGACAAGCTACTGATTTCAAGCGATGCCTTTGGACAGCACTGGTCCACGTCGGAACGGTTTGATGATGAGGTCGACAAGGCCGAACTCATGGCCCATGCCTCCAAATATTACGCAAATATCTTGATGATCTTTTCTCCCAATGTCAGGAAACTTTTGGAAAAAGTTGCGGAAATGGGGCTTGAGATTGACATGATTGCTCCGGACCATGGCCTGATCTGGCGTGAA
>JAGHCC010000451.1 GCA_021160685.1 Desulfobulbaceae bacterium
TGACATTAACCCATTTAAATACTTTATCCTCATCATATCCATTTTCTGTATGGGTGATAACAGCCTCATGGTCACACTTTGCCTCTTTGACCCCAGGGAAGCAGTTTAAGCCATCGGAAATAACCAAGCTAAATGGACTCAGATGTTTCTTGGCCCATGCTGATATTTCATCCTTCAAGAAACCAGTCACACGGCTCAATCGCATTTTGATGGGGTGGCCTTCGTCTGATAGAGAAACTGAAGCTAAAAAAGGAACTTTGCCAGTGGCACCTCGTCCGCGTACTCCGTCCTGTTTCTTTCCTCCCCAGTATGCATCATCTATCAATATTAGGTTTTTCAACGGTCGGCTATCATCTTGTTCTTTCATGGTTTGCTGGATTTTGTGCTTGATCCGCAAGGCTGTAGTAGCAGAGACTCCGAGAGTACGACCAAGATTCAACGATGAAATACCATCTTTTGATTGAGTAATGAGATATATGGCGAGGAACCACACTGTTAACGGAAGTTTGGTAGAAGCAAAAATGGTTCGTGAAATCAGTGACGTTTAGGTTCGGCAGCGATGGCACTGAAGAACCTTGCGAGATTGAATTTCACAGTGTCCCTTATACCCCACATTTGGGGCAAATAAACCCAACGGGCCAGCAAAAACGGAATAGAGCTTGAGAGCACTTGTCCTCATTACCGTATTTGGATAAAAAATCTGTCAAACTTAAACCTTTTTGAAACTGAATTTTATTCTTCGCCATGGGAACCCTCCTTAGTGATATTGACTTAGGAGCATTATACCATAGCTGGTAGGACAAATAGAGTCCTACCTCTAAATAAGGCTGAAGATTAGTGGTAATCACATATTAAAAAAGGTCATGTTTCCAGTGGCAATATCAATAATTTAAGCAATTCTTCAACTTGAGCTTCATCGTAATAACCCGAAGATACAATCTGATCTCTTTTTCGGAGGAGGCGTCACGGTGGTTAGTAGAATTGCCAGAAGCAAGGTTAATCGTTTGGTAGGCAAATGTAAAGTTGACCTCTGATTCTAACAAATACCCATCTTCTACTGCTTTGAGAAATTTTATAATTTGATGTCGTTACGACTAACTTACTAAGTAAAACGATTAGTTAGCAAGTTTTGTGGTAACTTCTTAATAAGTGGCGGCAACCTAAAAAAAATCCCCCTCAATCCCCCTTTAATAAAGGGGGAAGTTGTCGGTATACCACCACTTATTGAGAAGTTACATTTTGTGAGGCTAATGATAATCTGCTTCGCATTGATGCCGGATGGCGAGAATCGTGATGGTTGTTTTGTCTTCTATTTCAAAGAGCACTACATATCCGCTGTGCCCAAATGAGATGAGCATCTCTCGCAGAAAGGGATTTTCAGAGATGGCCTTTCGGCAGGCAAATGGAAAGTCCTTGAGAATTCCATTCCCTTGCTTATGGCGTCTTTTGCCCTCCGTGCCACCAGCAGATCCTGATCCAGAAGAAAGCGATAAAGTCGTTCAAAATCTTCTTTTGCCTCTCTTGTATAACGAACCCGATAACTCATTTATCCTTTGCGCTGGAAAGCATGTTGCCGAGCCCGGCCAGCACATCCTCGGCGTCATAGTACTCGCCGGTTCGTTTTGCTTTACTACGCGAAGCCAGGCCACAGGCAATAAATTCATCCTGGAGTTGTCTGCGCTTGATTTTCTCTCGCAGTGCCTGCTCCATAAAACTGGATAGGGTTTCATCGTTGTGTAAAGCGCCCTCAACCGCATGTCGTAACTCGGGTTCAACCCGAAGTGATGGTATGTTTGCTGTTTTCATAATGTCCTCTTGCGTGTTGCGTTTGCAATACATCGTATCGCTGAGACGAGAAAATCGCAAGGAAAATGGCTTCAGGTTTTAAACTGTCACCACAGCAGCATCCGGTTCGTTTTTCATTGTCGATTTGGAATTTTGGTGAAATTTTGGAAAAGAATGAAGAGGATGCCGGTGGCAAGGGAAATAGGGAGAGAGAAATAAAAAGTAGAGACTTCCTGAGTCAGTTTTCTGGTTCCAGGCGTGTGTACTTTTCCATATGGGCATGCAGGACGCGGATGACTTCAATACCTTCTGGTTGCTCTCGATAGTAAATTGCAATAACCAACCAGTCTGTACGCCGGAAAATTAGAGTCATTTTAAGCCCGGCCAGCCTCTGGGAGTTAAAGAGGTCTCCGGGGCGGTTATTCACCTTTGCTCAATGGGGTCTCGCGGTGTTTGTTGCAGACACTTTCCGCAAAACCGGCAGCAGCTTCTGAATAGAGGTTCAACACCATACTTGCTCCTGCCTGTTTCAGTTTTTCTACTTCGTCGTCGTGTTTGGCCATTGCGACTATTTCTCCAGAGAAATTCATGATATTTAACTCTTTTAAGGCGGTCATGTTGGCTATATGGTTGGGCATAGCCAGTACTACCAGGCGTACTGTTTTGTCTTTTCTTTCAGCTATTTGATCCCAGAGATCCTTATCAGCCGCATCTCCCCAGAATACATTGCGCCCTTCCCGGCGGTGCTTACTGACAACCTCCTTGTCGTGATCCATCGCTGTTACGGTCTTGTTGCCGAAATGGCCTCGGACCGTATCATAGACATGAGTCCCAATCCTCCCCATACCAAAGACAACAATCTCTATGTCACCAGTGGCGGCAGGTAGTTCGCCGGGCAGTCTGTCTGTCGCCTGAAATTTTTTCAGTTTTTGAGCAAAACGGTCATATATGGAATTGGCGTCAGTATTCAAGGGCGAAGCAAGAACAAAAGAAATGGTCAGGGCCAGGGCGAGGATGACCAGCCATTCATTGGTGATCCATCCATTATATGCTCCGATTGCTGCAACAATAAGTCCGAATTCGCTGTAATTGCTCAGGGCCAGTGTGGAAAGAAGAGAGGTTCTGGCACGAAGTCTGAATTTTGTAAACAGGAAAAAAAACAGGCCTGATTTCAAAATGACCAACACGGCGAGTCCTGCGGCTACAAGCAGGCTTGTCAAGGTAGGGATTCCTGTCATCCCGATATTGAAAAAGAATCCGATGAGAAACAGGTCTTTGAACCCCATCAGTGTTTTAGAAAGCTTTGATGCCCTGGGGTGGTTCGCTATCATGGCGCCAATGACCAGAGCGCCAAGATCAGGTTTAAGCCCGACCAGTTCAAAGCTCATAGCGCCACAAGTAAAAGTAACGAAGAGTCCAAAAAGAGCAAAAAGCTCTCCACGCCCGGTTCTTTCCATGAAAAAAATAATTATGGGACGGATGAGAAAGAGAAACAGCGGAATTCCAAGAGCCCATATGGATGGGAACTGGCCCTTTGATACGGTGAGGAATATCACTGCCAGAATATCCTGGAAGACCAGGACACCTATGGCAATCTGGCCGTATCTGGAGCTCATATCCCCCTTTTCTTCAAGTATCTTCACAGCGAAGACAGTACTTGAGAAACTCAGGGCAAAGGCTATCAGTGCCGATTGAGCAATGGTAAGAGAGGCAAAGACCGAAAGACCGGCTATACTGAGGAGGAAGATTCCCGTCCCAAATGCCAGCACTGTAAGTAAAGTGTGTATGGCAGTGCTGGCCCATATTTCAGGCTTGAGAAGGTCTTTTATATGGAGTTTCAGGCCTATGGTAAAGAGCATCACCATGACACCGATATCTCCAATTCTTTCCAGTGCCAGAGATCCTTCAGTCAGTCCAAGGGCTTTCAGCAGGAAACCTGCGCCAAGAAATCCGATGAGTGGAGGAAGTCCTGCCTGGCGGACTCCAAATCCCATGATAAAAGCGGTGGTAATCCAGATTAAATCGATGTGTACGGTTGTCATGGCAGGAAAATAAATCCTTTAGTAGGTATTAGTTTTTAACGTTTCGTTTTGTCGTCCCAACGGATGAATTGCGGGAAACACATAGTTTAACTTAGACTGTGAGCGAGGCCTGTCTCTATTGCACATGTATTTTACACATTTTTAAAAAACGGCCAATGCTTTTTTGGGTTTTTTTGGGACATCTGCTGGTCGGTTGGTGCCGGGAGGATTCGGAGCTGCTCCTGAATCTATGGAAGAGATGGTACTGTTTGCGGCAGTCCGTCAAAAAAAAGGCCTGAAATATCGTCAGGATAAAAGACAAGGTTGATGCCGCCGTGCCATTGGTTGAAGTCCGCACTCTTGTCAAATCCGGCTTTTGCCTCAACTGCGAGATGGCGGCTGATCTCCCATGCAGTTCTTGCCTGGAACCCGAAACCGAGGAGGTCGCGGGATTCTCCCTTATATTGCCAGCCCCTTTCCTTGCCGCTGTTTTTGGGGTATTGCCATCCGTCATCTTCTCTATAGTTGACATATCCCACCGAGGTGTTGATGGCTGCCAGCCAGCGCTTTCCCTCAATGGTGCGTATATTCATTACAGGACCTGCGGCAATAAAGGATTTGGGACTGAAGTAGCCGCCATTTCCGTATGTATAGTAGTTAAGGTTCCGCTCGTATCCGAACCAAGTAGCATAGATGCCCACCCAGGGCTTTTGTATGTAGTCCCCGAGGCTGCCGGTGGAAACTGTTTTTCCTGCCGAAAAATTTGCAAGGTATCTGTTATTAGATTTGACGGATTTGCCGGTACGCCGTTCAAAATCAAACAGAGAGTTGATGTTGAACTCCCCGATGTCATGGGACCATGAGATCAAGACCCCTGTTCTGCTGACCCCGCCCCAGTCTCCATGTTCATCGTCTTCCATGCCCGCAATTGAGAGCAGTGAGTCGTCCACAGTGGAACGGTATGCCGTAAGTCTTACATCGCCCGCCGAAGTGTGCCTGTTCACCCCTACATGCCATACGGCTCTTGTGCCGGTCTGTGCGCCGGAACCTGTAAACCCGGCCCCTGCGTCAAAGTAGAGTGTTGCGACAGGCTGCCATCTGGCAGAAAGATAACTTGTGGCAAAATCATCACTGTCCTTTCCGTTTGACACATGCCTGTATGCACCCTGAGCTCTCATGACCACGTTGTCTGTCACTCTGTATCGGGCATATAGAACAGGGAGGGACCAGTCATTGAGCCGGCCTTCTCCTTTGTCTCCTGATCGGTGGCGGTATGCCGGACCGGTAGCCAGATAGTTTTCGCATCCGGCCGCCCTGCACATGGACTGTTCCTCAAGGCCTGATGCGGACAGGAAATTTTTCAGGCTACCGGGGTAATCGCCGTTTTCATTATAACTTTCGTATAGATCTGTGACTGCTCCGTATTCTCCCTGCATGACCAGGGATCTGCCACGAGCGTTGAACCAATCCTCCCTGTAATCTGTTGCCAAAAGCTTTGCAAAGGCCCTTTCGGCATCGTTCCATTTTTCAGCCCTGTAGTATGACCATGCCAGCAGCTCCTGTACCCCGGGATCAGGTACAGGTGACAGCTTGATGTACTTTTTGAAATAGTCTGCCGCCTCGTCCCATTCATTTTTTCTGTATTCCGCATGGCCTGCGCAATTGAGTGCCTGCAGCAAGGGATCAAGCAGTTCCGAACCCGGCTCCATCGTTTCTTTTTCAAGGAGTGCTGCGCATTCACCACATTTTCCCTGCCTTATGAGTGACCATGAAAGACCACGCAGCATGTCAGGGCTCTTCTCCATGTTAAGTCCTTTACTGAACCACCCGGCAGCCTGTTCCCACTCTTCCAGGTGAAAGTATGACCAGGCTGCCAGAGAGACAAGGGAGATGTTCTTTTGATCTTTTTCCAGTGCATCAACACTGAATCTTGCGGCATCCCTGTAATTTTTTTCTGCAAATGCTATGGCTGCCCTCTTCGCGTCTGTAGATTGAGGGGACTTTTTTATTTTTTTTCTGAACCAGGCCGGATGAGTCCCGCGCGCCCTGTGGAGCAGTTCGGTATACTGGCGCGGCATGCGGTTTTTGAGCCTGTTTATGCAGGTCATGGCTTCTTTTTCCGGCAGCCCCTCCCTGAGTATGGAGTCGCATAACATTGGAGAGCACACCTTTTTTACGTTGAGGAACAAGAGCAGTGACTGAAAAATGTGTCTTTTTTTTCTGTCTTTCTCCCTGCTCATATCTACTTCGTATTTTTTTAGCAGTTCCAGCCCGCCCTCCTGGTCGCCTGACTTTACGCAGAGCGGGATTTCAATTTCTGCTTTCAGATAGCGGGCTGCCCACGGGCTATGGCGGTTCTGCGCCAGCAGATGCCATGCCTCGTTGAAGCTCCCTGCCTGCCATGTTGCCAGGAATTGTCCCTCCACGGCCTTTTCCCGGCCGGCATTGTCTCCTTTTTCGGTATATCTGAGCGCCTTTGAAAAGTGCTTTCGGGCCTCTGCGTATTTTCCCTGTTTCAGTTCAGTATATCCAAGTCCCAGCTGTACTGAAAGTGCTGTCTTATTGTCAGCCTTACCGGCATTGAGGGCCTGTCTGAAAAAGGATTCGGCCTGGTTGTACCTGCCGTTGTTGTAAAAACGCCAGGCAATGGCATTCAGTTCAGCCGCAGAATGGGAGTCAGCGGGGACAGTACGTTCACCTGCAGGCTGTACGTTTACGGTAGTAGGGGAGATCGTCAACTGCTGGGCTGCGAGGTCCTGCTGGGCACCTGCCGTCTGGAAGGATAACATGAGGAGCAGGAACGTCAGCGATGCGTTAGTAAAGTGCCAGCAGGAAAATGTTGCAGGAGTAGTAGTCTGCTTTTTCTTCATGGATTTTTTCAAAAGCTCTCTGTTTCAGTTGCCTGGCAAGCTCTGTGTTTCCTTGTAACGCCATGGCCCTTGAATATATCATGTAAAAGCCTGCAGGGGCGTCATGTGATGAGGTGAAATCATCCTTCAGCATCACCTCTGCGGGTATCCACCTCTCCGGCCTGCTGAAGAGTATTAACTTTTCCAGGTCATCAAGGGACGCTGTCTTGTGGTATGCCGCACTGCCTGATTTCGTATCGTCAAGGTAGAGCGCCAGGTACAGCCATAGACGCACTGCATCATATCCGTATTTTCCTGGTCGTTTCGGGGAGAGCGCCGGTTTTCCATCCCTGATCATCACCCAGTCAGGTGTTAATCTGAATTTTCCGAACCGGCAGCTGTCATGGAGGGCAAATCCGTCAGCCAGTGCCTGTTTCCAGAATGCCGGGTCATCGTCCGTGCCTGCAAAATCCCTGAAGGCCGCCGGGATGAAGTAGGATGGATTGTACTCGATATTGTCTTTACCGTCTTGAGCATGCAGGAAGCCTGAATAACCAGGGAGCAGCACCTTTTTTCCCCCGGATGATGCAAACAGCAACGTGCGGATATCCTTTATTATTTTAAGGGCATCCTGTTCCAGTTTTCTGTCATCCCATGCATGGCCTGCCCTCAGCATGGCCCATGCTATGAGAATATCAGCGTCTGATGCGTTGTTGTAGTCTGTGACCTGCCATATCCCTCCAGGGCGTTTACCCCATGCCCAGCAGAAAAGATGGTCACTTCTGCGCTGTTGAAGGTTGTCCTTGGTCCACTTCGCGATCCTGTGGAAGACCTCCCGCTCCCCGAATTTGAGGGCGAGCAGCAGGCCGTATGCCTGTGCCTCGGAATGGGAGAAGTCCTTCTGGAAGGTGTCAATGATTCTCCCGTCCTGCTGCAGGAAGTTCTGCTTGTAAGTTTCCCACACTGTTTTCCCCTCCTTGAGGGCGGATGCCATTGAAGAGGATGAAAACATCATAAGCAGCAGCAGTGCCGATATTGCCGGGAGGATCTTCTGCCGACAGGGAACTCTATTCTTCTTCATTTCTGATTTTTTTCCTCCTTTTTGCCAGAAGCAGTGCAAGCAGTCCTAAGATAAGCACTACAATTGCCAGCAGCGGATAGTAATATTCAGGCCTGGAGGTGAGCCAGTTTCCTGTCTTTTCTTGTAAACCAAGCCTACCCACTTGGAACTGCCTGTGGATGCTATACGTTTTTAGCTCCCTGGTTTTTGTATCCATAAGGGCCGTGTCACCTGAGAGTTTTGCTGATGCGTGGCTCTCAAGCAGTTTTATTCCGCTGTTTACAGTCTCAGGCTTCATGGCTGTGATTACAAGCGCGGTCCGTGTGGAGTTGTCAGGGTATTCGAACTGGGTCACCAGAAGCCTTGAGTCAGTTATGCGGTTTCTGATATCGAGGACAGCCTCTTTCTTCCACGGGAGGAGATATTTCAACGAGTTGAGAGATCCAAAGAGAGGAAGGACTTTTTTTATGTCATCAGGGAGGCTGTCCAGAGTTCCAATGTATATTACATCGCCCCGGAAGTCTTTACTGATCTGGTCAGTTATGAAAAGGTCGGAAAGGGGACTCTTCAGGCGTTTTGCAAACATGGCGGTAAAGTTTACAGCCGCTTCAAAGTTGTGGCGGTTCCGGGGATCGGGGATGATAAGTGCTGGTTTTTCGCCTTTTTCCACAGCCAGCGAGTAGGGGAACATGTCGTCCATGATCAGGGCAAGGTCAGGCAGAATGTAATGTTTATGCCCTGAAGGGATTGTTACCTCTGACGAAGCAAGGAGTGCCGTGACCATGCCCTCTGGCCCAACAGGTGCGCACTTGGCTGCCCGGAAAGGTTTCATGATTGCCCTGAATGACACGGTATTATGTCCTGCTCTGAAGAAACTCATGGGGATTTGAACCATATAGTCGGCAAAGGTCTTGCCATCGGGGTTGTTCAGTGGAACTGAGCCTGCCAGAGTTCCGTTTATCATTATGTGCAGGGTGGAATCTTCCCTGAGGCCTGACGAGTATATGAGGTCAAGGTCAAATTTGGCGTAGCGGTTTTCCTGTCTGAACATTTCCGGCGGTATGTACAGGCTGATAGCCTGCTCCAGTGCTCCCATGCCCTGGAA
>JAGHCC010000045.1 GCA_021160685.1 Desulfobulbaceae bacterium
AATTTGTAAATCTATGCAAAGGACGAAAACGTCTTAGGTCACTGGCAACAGGAGATGGGGTTAATGAAACGTTTTTTTTATTTTACAGCTGTGCTGATCCTGATGATGACTGCCGGTTGCGGCAAGTATTATCAGGTAGAAGATCCAACCACCGACAAAATTTATTTCACGGAAGATGTGGATCGGTTAAGAGGCAGTATTACATTTCAGGATTCCGTCAGCCGGAAAACCATTATTCTGCAGAATTCCGAGGTGATTGAAATTTCAAAGGACGAGTTTAAAGCTAAAACCGGAAAATAATAAGGTTTTGATTATCTCGCAATAAAAGTTTCTTTCGCCACAGAGAACACGGAGATCACAGAGTTTTGTCTCTGCGCCTTTGCGAGAGATTAACTTTCATTTTTCGCGGTTGAAAGAGACAGCCTACTGTGTCAAAGGCCGAGTAAACGGTAAATAGTCTCCATATCGATCTGACTGCGGACGGTTGCGGCCAGTCGGTCAAAGGCCGGTTCCAGGTTGTAGGAGGTAATTTTACCCAGGGGCTCAAGTGAGAGACGGCTCCGGAGCCGGTCAATGAACCAGCGCCTGAACTCATCGCTGTCAAAGATGCCGTGCAGATAGGAGCCCCAGATTTTTTTGTTCTCCGAGGCGGCCCCGGCTTTTTCGTTTCTGTCCAGTTCAAGGATCTCATTGGCCCCGGATGTTTCCGTCCGGCCATGATGGATCTCGTAGCCCCGCACCTTGCAGCCTGAGTCAAGATGAATCCCTTTTCTCAGGGTCAGCGTTTTATCCCGATCAAGCACGGTTTCAAGATCAAGCAGATCCAGGCCGCTGATCGATTTGCCGGCAGATTCAATTCCATGGGGGTCGCGGATGACTCGGCCAAGCATCTGGAAACCGCCGCAGATACCGATAATCTCGCATTTCCCCCCCCGCTCCAATTCAAGAATACGCGCTGCCAGACCGGATTTTTTTAAGAATTCCAGGTCGCCCACCACATTTTTACTGCCCGGCAGGAAGATGGCGGCAGGATTTTTGAGATCGTCAGGAGAACGTACCACGGTGATTCGTACATCCGGTTCAGCCAGGAAGGGTTCAAAATCAGTGAAGTTTGAGATATGGGGCAGATCAATGAGGCTGATTTCGATTTCAGCTGTCTCCTTTGATTTGTCGTCAAAGAGTCCGTTTTTAAAGCTCACCGAGTCTTCTTCCGGCAGGCCAAGGTCATGGATATAATCGATGACTCCGAGGACCGGTTTGCCTGTACGCTCGAGGGTAAAGGTCAGGGCATCGTCAAGGAGAGATTTCTGGCCCCGAAAGCGGTTGACAATGAATCCTGCCACCAGATTTCGTTCCCAGGGATCAAGAATTTCCATGGTTCCCAGGAAGGAGGCAAATACGCCGCCCCGGTCAATATCTCCGGCAATCAGCACCTTGGCCTCAGCGTAGCGGGCCATGGCCATATTGACAATATCGTGATGTTTGAGATTGACCTCGGCCGGACTGCCTGCCCCTTCAAGAACCATGACATCGTATTCCGCTGCCAGGGAGTCGTAGGCCTCCTTGGCCGCCTGAAAGGCAGTGGTTTTATAACGTACATAATCGGCCACGTTCATGTTGGCCACCGGCCGGCCATTGACGATGATCTGGCTGCCCGTATCACTGTTGGGTTTCAAGAGAATCGGATTCATCCGCACATCGGGATCAAGTCGACAGGCCTGGGCCTGTACCACCTGGGCCCTGCCCATTTCATGGCCGTCATGGGTAACATAGGAGTTCAGCGACATGTTTTGGGATTTAAACGGGGCCACGGAAAGTCCATCCTGGAGAAGGATGCGGCACAGGGCCGCAGTGAGAACGGATTTGCCGGCATTGGAGCAGGTGCCCTGGAACATGATGGCCGGGGTGTTGTTTTTTGTGGTTTGGTTGGTCATGGGTGGGTTAAATTTTTTTTCGCCTGTAGGGGCAACCCTTGTGGTTGCCCTTTTTTGATTGCCACGCAGCAGGGAAAGGGTACCCACAAGGGGCACCCCTACAGTTCGTGATTCAGTTGTTAATGTGTAGTTTTTTCGAAAATCAAAACAATTCTATTCCCGCCGGAAAAGGGCAATCGCCACTCGGTTTTTTCCACCAGCTCATAGGGGCTGTCCGGTCGTTTTTCGCGCCAGTCAGCGAGTTCTTCCTCTGCTCTGAGCCCTTTCATGCAAATCACTTTGCCGCCAGGCGGGCTGAATGATTCGCTGAGATCAAGAAAATCACTGACCTTGCTTAGGGCACGGCTGGAGATGAGCGGAAAGGTTTGTCCGTTAAACAGTGTTTGGTCACCGGCCTCAAGACGGGCCTCCCTGATCTGGACCTGTTGCAGGCCTAAGGTGCGAATGACATGTTTCATGAACGTGACCTTTTTTCGGCGCGGTTCCACCAGAATCAGATCCAGCTCCGGGTGGCAAATTTTTACCACCAAGCCGGGAAAGCCGCCGCCGCTGCCCACATCAAGCCATTTGTTTTTTGCCTGTTTTTGCATGAACGGCAGCAGGGTGAGGGAATCAAGAAAATGTTTTTCAATGATCTCTCTCTCTCCTGCCCGGGCCACCAGGTTGATTTTTTTATTCCACTTGCAAAGCTCATCAAAATAGCGGCATAGAGGATCAATAGCTGGAGCTGGCAGCTGTATTCCCATGAGGTCGCTGCCCTGGATAAGGAGTTTTATGTCGCAATTTTGCATTATTTTTTGAACCACGAATGAACACCAATATCCACGAATAAAAAAAATTAGTGTAAGTTCGTGTTTATTCGTAGTTCCTTTTTTGTTTTCAGTGCAGCTACGGTTGGAAGCATTCGTCTATTTTCCCAGAACCCGGCTCAACACCTCCTGCAGCTGGCTGATGGCGTATGGCTTTGAGACAATATCCTTGAAGCCATATTCTGTATAGTTTGACATAATCCGGTCATCGGCATATCCGCTGGAAACAATACATTTTGCTTTCGGATCAAGGACAAGAATTTCTTTAATGGCCGCCTCCCCGCCCATGCCGCCAGGGATGGTCAGGTCCAGAATGACTGCGTCAAAAGGCTCTCCTGAATCCAGGGCCTGGCTGTACATCTCAATGGCTTGTTTGCCGCCCTCCGCCGTTTGAACTTTATACCCGTTCTTTTTCAGCATTTGCGATGCAATATCGCGGATCATTTCCTCATCATCCATGACAAGCCCTTTGGCCCTTTGAGCCGGTGAGAAGGGTTTTGCTGCTGGCTCCCTTGCTTCCGGCAGCCGCCGTGCCTCAGAAGCGGGCAGATGGAGGGTAAAGACAGTTCCCTTGCCGAGCGCAGATTCCACGCTGATGTGGCCGCCATGTCTGTTGACGATTGAATAGGTTGTTGCCAGCCCCAGGCCGCTGCCTGCCTGTTTGGTGGTAAAATAAGGGTCAAATATTCGCTCAAGATGCTTTTTGTCAATACCTGTTCCTTCATCCCGCACCGTAACTTTTATATATTTTCCAGGCTTGAGGTCAAGCAGGGATTTATCAGAGAGATCCTCGTTTTCCATGGTGATATAGAGATGTCCGCCATCAGGCATGGCCTGGTTGGCATTGATTGTCAGGTTGGAAAAGACCTGTTGCATTTGTCCTTTGTCAACTTCGGCCAGCCACAGGTTGGCGGACGTCTCGAAAACAGGCTTGACATTGCTGCCTGAAAGGTCAAAACGGACGGTGCCTTCCACAAGTTCGTCAAGGGGGATATCCTTTTTTATCGGTTTTCCACCTTTGGCAAAGGTGAGCAACTGGTTGGTCAGACGGGTTGCCCTGTTCATGGATTTTTCCGCTTCGCTAAGGAATTTGAAGGCCGGATGATCTTTGCTCAGCTCTAACTTGGCAATTGAAATGTTGCCGAACAAGCTCATGAGGATATTGTTAAAATCATGGGCAATGCCTCCGGCCAGGGTGCCCACGCTTTTAAGTTTATCCATTTTTTGCAGCTCTTCTTCGGCCCGTTTGCGCTGGGTGATATCTTGATGGGTACCGGCAAAACGGACAGGTTTGCCTTGTTCGTCACGGGTCAGTATCTTGCCGGTATCTAAAATCCACCTCCAGCCCCCTGATTTTGTGCGCAGGCGATATTCTGCCTGATAGATGGAGGTGCGTCCCTCCAGATGATCGGTCAGAATGGACATAACCTTCGGCAGATCATCCGGATGCATCAGTTTTTTCCAACTGCTCAGGTCTTGCCCAATTTCATTCATCCTGTAACCCAGCATCGCCGCCCAGCGCTCGTTGAAGATCACATAACCGGTCGGAATATCCCAGTTCCATGTGCCAAGATCCGCTCCCTGCAACGCCAGTTCCAATTGTTCTTTGTTTTCTTGCAGCTCCTCCTCAGCCTGCCTGCGCTCGGTGATATCCCGGACAAACTCGACTACTCCTGTAATTTTTCCGCTCTTATCGTCTTTTATAGGAAAGCTGTAGAGTTCGACCCACTTTACTTCAGATCCAGGCAGTCCGGGCACGATATCCATTTTCGCCTTGCCTGATTCGAGACAACGCAGTGTTGGACAGGGATCGCACGGCTTGTTTTCGTCATGATAACATTTGAAGCATTTTTTCCCCTCAAGAGGAAGGTTGCCTGCATACCATTTGTTCATGACTCCGTTCACATGACGAATGGTGAGATCTGGATTCAGAATACTGATGCCGTCCTGAATGCTTTCAAAGATGCTGTTCAAAAAATGCTCATTTTCCCGCAGCTCTTCGCGCATTTTATATTCTTCAGTCACATCTCGAAATACCAGCACCACGCCGGTGATTTTGCCGTTGCTATCTTGAATGGGCGCGGCCGAATCGGCGATCTGGTATTTAGCGCCATTTTTGGCTATAAGCATGGCATGAATGGCAAGATCAATTGTTTTTTTGTGCTCAAGAACCTGTTCAACAGGGTTTTCAACCTCTTCCAGGGTTTTGCTATTAACAATAGTAAATATTTCGCTGAGGAATTTTCCTTTCGCCTCCGCAAGTTTCCAGCCGGTGAGTCTTTCCGCCACCGTATTCATCAAGGCCACTTTGCCGGATGTGTCGGTTGCAATCACAGCGTCGCCAATTGAGCGGATGGTGACAAAAAGTCGCTCTTTTTCATCCAGCAGCTCTTGGCGGGCATGGATCTTGTCCCGCAGCATCTTGTTGGCATTTTTCGCCATCCGGTCAAATTCAATAAATTTCACCACGTCCCGATTTATTGCCTGATCAGAGTGTGCCGCCTTGTTGAAAAATGAGATAAAGAGGTTGAAATTATTTTTGAATTTTCGGTTTAACCAATTGGACAAAAGGAGAAAAAGCATGATTATCCCCACAATAAGCAGAATAGAATAATGCATTTTCGTCTTCAGCTGCCTGTTTAATGCGTTTTGCATCAAGGCAATTTCCGGTTCCACATCATCAAGATAAACGCCGGCTGCAACAATAAAATTACGATCAGGGGTCAGTTTGAAATAGCTTGTTTTGGGGCTCGGCTCTGGATTGTCAAATTTTTTGTACCAGTAATCCACATAACATTCCCCATTTTGCCGTAAGCCCTGCAAAAATTCTTTTCTAAACTCTTTTCCCCTGGCGTCCTTCATGTCATCTGAAAGATATTTACCCACAAGATCCGGTCGATTGGCGTTGGCATACATGACGGCAAAATCTTTTCCGCCACGAATATCCAACAGGTTAAGGATAAAAACATAGCCGTGCTTGTGTTTGCCGAAACGGTGCCTTGTTACATAACCGCCAATCATCCGTTGCAATTTGACTTCAATATCGTCCACATACAAACCGCTGCCGATGAACCAGTCGTAAGGTTCAAAGAGTTTGATAAACGATATTTTTCTAAATTCATTTCCTTCCGCATCCGGTTTTGTCCAGTGATATTCATAATAGCCTTCGCCGGATTGTTCGGCGATTGTAATCAGATCTTGAGCTATAAACTGCTTGTGGGCGTCCTGAACATTTATCAGGTTTATTCCTTCTATTTCCGGCTTACTTGGGAATAATAATGTTACCCCATCAAGACGGCTGATGAAATAGTAACCCCTTTGTTGTTCAAAGCGGATGGGCCGTAAGGCATCCAGGATCATTTGCGTAATTTCCGCCTTGCTTTTGGCGGCCTTATTCCGCTGATAGATATTTTGGGCGATGGCGTAGGCCTCATAAACCCTTGATTTAATTTTCTCCTTTGTCACCGCCTCACTTTGTGCCTTTTCATGGCTAATCATGGCAACAACACGATCAACCTCCTCCTTGATGATCGTTTTTTGTTCGGCAATATACTCTGTGCGCATTTGCTCCGCGCGGTTTTTGAAATCCCGGAAGGAACTGAAAATATCAATGGCAATAATGCTGCCGCCAACGGCAATCAGGAAAAAAATTCCCCAGAGTTGGATGAGTTTGATAAGACTGGTTTTTGTGTTCATGATTTCCCGCGATGTTCTCTTTGGGTGATTCGTTACATTTTTGTCTTAATCTGATCCTTTCTCCTCAAGTCGGACGCTCACCGAACGGGCATGGGCGGTAAGTCCTTCAAGGGTGGCCAGGGTGCGGATATGTTCGGCATCGGCCAGAAAGGCCTCCTTTGAATAGGCAATCAGGCTGCTTTTTTTCAGAAAGGTTTCCACGCCAAGGGCCGAAGAAATACGGGCTGTGCCCATGGTGGGAAGGACATGGTTGGGGCCGGCCACATAGTCGCCGCAGGCCTCCGGTGAATGATTTCCCAGGAAGATCGCTCCGGCATGGCGGACTTTGGGAAGGTGGAGAAAAGGCTCGTTGATCATCAGTTCAAGATGTTCAATGGCAATGTCATTGGCAAGTTTAAGGGCCTCATCTACACTTTCAACCATCAGGATAACGCCACGGGTGGTAAGCGATGTTCTGGCAATATCCTCGCGGCTCAGCTTGGGCAGCTGGAGTTCCAGTTCCTGGACGGTCTTGCGGCCAATCTCTTCGCTTGTGGTGATCAAAATGGCCAGGGCCTGGGGATCGTGCTCGGCCTGGGCCAGCATGTCGGCGGCAATAAAGGGTGGCTTGGCTGAATCATCGGCGACAATGAGTACCTCGCTGGGGCCGGCAATCATGTCGATCCGCACCCGGCCTGAAACCTGGCGTTTAGCCTCGGTAACAAACTGGTTGCCCGGCCCGACAATGACATCGACCCTTGGAATAGTTTCGGTGCCGAATGCCAGGGCGCCAATGGCCCAGGCGCTGCCCGCCTTGTAGATTTCCGTGATGCCAGTTTCCCGGGCCGCAACCAGCAGAGGCGGGCTCACCGAGCCGTTTTCTGACGGCGGCGTCATCATGACCTGTTTTTTGACTCCGGCAATGGTGGCCGGAATACCATTCATGAGCACGGAAGAGACCAGGGGAGTTTTCCCTCCCTGGCCGCCGGGCACATAAAGTCCGGCGGAATCCACCGGCTGCACCAGTCTGCCGGTGATGGTTCCGTCTTCCCTGGTCAGAATCCAGGAATCTTCCTTTTCCCGTTCATGGAAGGTTTGGATACGTTCCCTAGCCAGTTTCAGGGCGGCCATGAAGCTCTCGTCCACCAAGGTATAGGCCTGGTCTATTTCTTCCTTGCTTACCTTGAGTTGTTCCGGGTTGAAATTCGGTGAATCAAATTGCCGGGTATAGTCGATCAGGGCCGCATCGCCTTCTTTTTGCACCCTGGCCAGGATATCGGTTACAATCTGTCGGCAGTTGGAATCGGCCAGCTGGAAGCGATCGGCAAGTCCTGCTAATTGTTTTTGTCCTTCTGCGGAGGAGACGGAAACCGGGGTGAGAATAGGATTTTCGGATTGTATATTGGTGGGCATTTATTTATCCTTAGGTTCAAGGTTCAAGGTTCAAGGTTCAAGGTTCAAGGTTCGAGGTTCAAGGTTCAAGGTTCAAGGTTCAAGGTTCAAGGTTCAAGGTTCGAGGTTCGAGGTTCAGGGTTCAAGGTTTACCCCTTGGCAGCTTCAA
>JAGHCC010000161.1 GCA_021160685.1 Desulfobulbaceae bacterium
ACTGTATACTTGTCTAAAAAGGGTGATGTCCCAAAAAGTTACGAATTTTTAACAACTTATATAAAATTATAAGCATGAATTCTGCCGTTGAGCAAGGAGAAATGAGGCATGCTGAACTTTTTTTAGAAAAAAATTTATAAAAGATCGGGAGCTAGCTTGTCAGCTAGGCAGGAAGGAATGATACTTAATTTAGTTGAAACGTAACTGTTTAGGGTGAGGGGGAAACGAGATTCCGGGTGCTCCTGGTAAGGAGCCTTCAAAACAGGGCATAGTGAAATTCCCGACAATCGAGTGTGGTGAGATGTGGAGTGGCTTGCTGTTGAATAGTTAAAACTTATGTTACATTTTCTTACGATCCAGACGGCGGAATTGAACCGCCTCGGCAATGTGCTCGGTAAGTATGTTTTTGCTCCCAGCCAGATCGGCAATGGTGCGGCCGATTTTCAGGATACGGTGATAGGCCCGGGCCGAGAGGCCGAACTGGTCCACGGCCTGTTCGAGCAGGTGATGGGAAGGGGAATCAAGAAGGCAGAACTGTTTCAGGTCCTTGTTTGTCATCTGGCTGTTGCAGAATATTTTTTTCCGTTTCTGGAAACGTTTTTTCTGGATCTCCCTGGCCCGGCAGACCCGTTCCCTGATTGCAGCGGATGATTCAGTATCCTTCGGACTGCTCATTTCTTTGAAAGGGACAGCCGGCACTTCGAGATGGAGATCAATCCGGTCAAGGAGGGGGCCGGACAGACGGTTTTCGTAGCGTTTGATCTGGATCGGTGAACAGATACATTCGTGGCGGAAATCGCCACGATGACCACAGGGACAGGGATTAAGAGCGCAGATCAGCACAAACCGGGCCGGGAAGCGCAGGGAGGTTGCCGCCCTGGCAATGGTGACATTGCCATCCTCAATGGGCTGGCGCAGGACTTCAAGGACGTTTTTTTTGAATTCAGGCAGTTCGTCCAGGAAGAGAATACCGTTATGGGCCAGGGAAACCTCGCCCGGTCTCGGTATCTGCCCGCCGCCAATGAGGCCGGCGTCGGAAATCGTATGGTGGGGCGCCCTGAAGGGCCTTGTGGTCATAAGGCCTTTTCCCTTGGGCAGCAGTCCCATGATACTGTATATCTTGCTGGTTTCCAGGGCCTCCTCAAAGCTGAGATCAGGCAGGATTGTCGGCAGCCTGCGCGCCAGCATGGTTTTACCCGACCCAGGCGGGCCGCTCATCAAGACATTATGGCCGCCGCTGGCGGTAATCTCCAAGGCTCTTTTGGCATGCTCCTGGCCTTTGACTTCGGAGAAATCAACATCATATTTGTCGCTTTTGCTGAAAATGGCGTCAATATCGACGGAAGCCGGTTCAATTTCATTCAGGCCGGCCAGAAACTCTACAGCCTGGTGCAGATGCTCAATGGGAATGATGTCAATACCGGTAACGATAGCCGCTTCAGAGATGTTTTCTCGGGGAATAAGCATACCCCTTAATCCCATTTCACGGGCAGCCAGAACCATGGACAGAATGCCGGGCACTGGTCGGACCCGTCCATCCAGGGACAGTTCGCCCGTCACTCCGTAAAGATCCAGAAGATCGCTTGAGAAGACTTCGGCGGCGGCAAGGATGCCCAGGGCAATGGGCAGGTCATATCCGGTGCCGCCTTTTTTTACATCCGCCGGCGCAAGGTTGATGGTGATCTTACGGTTGGGGAATTCATAGCCGCTGTTTTTAATGGCGGCCTTGACCCGGTCCTTGCTTTCACGTACCGCGCCTTCGGCCAGACCCACCGTGGAAAAAGAAGGCAGCCCAAAAGCGATATCCACCTCCACTTCCACGGCCAGGCCGTCCACTCCCTGGACGGAGCCGCTATGAATTTTTGCCAGCATAGGTTATCAAGTCCGGTTCTCTGTGATTAGTGATTGATGAGCTCTTCATACATGTCTACATTAAAGCCGATATAAAAATCGTCCCTGATGCGCAGGGCTGGGGCTCTCAGATTACCGGTTCGGCCCAGAACATCTTTCAGCAGCTCTTCCCGGTTCTGTTCGGACGGCTCATATGTTCTGATTTTTTTCCCCTTGGCCACGCTGACGTGTTTTGCATTTTTCAAAAGATCCCAGCCAGCCTCCTCTTGAATGGTCTCCTTTCGCGCATTAACTGTTGTCTCGATTGCCATATTGTTTTTTTCAAGAACCTCTTGAGCCTTTTTACAGGAAGTTCAGCCTTTACGAAGATAAGCCCAGTCTATTTTCATGATAACCTCATTAGATTTGTGATTTTTGTGGGGATGACAAAGAGTTTTGGATAAGGTAAAATTCCAGCTGTTGAATACAGGCTGTCACAGCCCGTTGAACAACAAGTAACCCTGTGATGCTACCACAGGATTGGCTGACGAGTCATTAAAAAAGAGGGATGTTTAAAATGGAGAAAAAAAGGGTTACTGTTTTTAAACCATACCCCTTTGAGGTTGGACAAAAAATTCATATTGATTCAGGACGACGTGCCGGTGACTGGCAGGTGGCCGCCCTGAGCGAGACCAAGGTTACCCTGCGCTGTCCGGTGACGCACAAGGAGTTTGAGTGGGCTCGTTTTTGTTATTTTGTCGAGGAACGCGATGATCTGGCCTGGCCGGGTAAGGATTAATTCGCCGTTTTTGCATTAATGAAAATGAAATGGACAGAGAGTATGCACGGCCCTGATTTGCAAAATGTCGAGATTTTGGCTGGATTGCACTGCAAGAAGGAAAAAGGGTCAAAGCCTGTCCTGGTTACGCATAACGACCCCGGCGTTGAACCCGTCGGTCCGGAGAGCGGTTCCCGAATTGTCTGCCGTTTTTGCCGGAATTACATTACCGCTGCCAGGGCAAAAATTGAGATGCGGGGCCGTCATACTCATGTCTTTGCCAACCCGGCCGGAGTGGTCTTTGAGGTCGGTTGTTTTTCAATAGCTCCCGGCTGCAGGAACCAAGGCGAGATGAGCGCCGAGTTCAGCTGGTTTTCTGGTTACGACTGGCGTTTTTCTCTCTGTTCCCAATGTCGGGCCCATCTTGGCTGGTATTTTCAGTCTGGAACCGGCAATGGCTTTTACGGTTTGATTCTTGGCCATCTTGATGAATTGTTTGATGAAGAGGGTAGAAAACAATGATTATCAAGGAATGCTTTTGTCAGCCGATATCGGCAGCGTAATGGTAAAGGTAGCGCCTTTTCCCGGTTGACTTTTGACATCGATTGTTCCGCCATGTTTGTTGATAATTCCCGAAGAAACGGCCAGGCCCAGGCCGGTGCCCTTATCTATTGATTTTGTCGTAAAGAATGGCCTGAAAATTTTCTCGAGATCAGATGGTGGAATGCCGGTTCCCGTGTCGGCAATGCTCAAAGTCACCAGGGGCTTTTTCATATCCGTGCTGATGCTGATTTTGCCGTTTCCTGCAGAAACAGCGTCGATAGCATTGCTGAGCAGATTCAGGATGACCTGCTTGATCTGGTCGGATACGGCCTGAATCCGAACCATGCCGGGCGAGAATTCCTTGATAACCTGAATTCGTTTTGACCTGATTTGTTTGGCGGAGAGGCGCAGCATTTCATCAATGGCCTCATGGAGATCCAGGGAATCGATAATGCCGGAAGTGGGCCGGTTGAAGTTCTGCAGATCCCGGATCAGATAGGCCATCCTGTTGCCGGAATCCATGGCCAGATCGATATTTTTTTGAGCCTGTTCCGAAAGGGATTCTTTTTTCAGTTCCGTCAGGATGTTCAAGATTCCCATGAGTGGATTGTTGAACTCATGGGCCAGGGACGAGGTCAGTTTGCCAACGGCGCTGAGTTTTGCTGCATGCAGGAGCTGTTCATGGGTTTTTTTCAGCTCCACAGTCCTTTTTTTTACCTTTTCTTCAAGCTTCTCACGGGTCTTCTCCAGCTCTTTTTCCACTAGGACCCGTTTTGAGATGTCACGGGCCGTATGGACGCTGCCTGTGATGTTGTCGTCGCTATCAAAGAGAGGAGCGGTTGTCACCATGTAATGGCCGCCAAGACGATCTTCATACAGGTCGAAAGAATGGCTCAGGCCGTCTCGCAATGTTTTCGTATGAGGGCAGTCGGGCGGGGGAGTGTTGGTTTTGTGGACACATTCGTAACAGGTAAGGCCGAGGCAGTCCCTGGGGTGCATTCCCAGTCGGTCCGCCATGGACTTGTTGATGCGGGTGATTCGGTATTTTTTGTCCAGCAGGGCAATCAGATCGGGGATCGCGTCAAAGGTCTGTTCCCATTCACGTTTGGCCTCAAGGATTTTCAGGTCTGATTCACGCCGGAATTTTCCGTTACGATTCTGGAAGGCGGGATTCTTTTTTTTGTTTATATCTTTCATGGGAAGTCAAAAGCCAGTAGTTTTACGTATATTGAAAAATAAATTTACTTCTGTCAACAACGACTTATTTTTTTGTATAGATAATTTGAAAGGGGTTTAAGCCATGACGAAAATATTGGCCGGTGATATTGGCGGCACCAAGACGATTCTGGCGGTTTTCTCCAGTGAAAAGAAACGAGTTCCCCTGGTTGAAAAAACGTTCAAAAGTAAGGATTTTTCCGGATTGGAATCCATGATCACTGATTTCCTCAGCCGGATGGAAATCGATATTTCCCATGCCTGTTTTGGTGTTGCCGGACCCGTGAATCAAGACAAGGCTCGATTGACCAATCTGAGTTGGGAAATTGACAGCAGGCACATAGAGAAAGAGACAGGTCTTTCACGTGTTATGCTGGTCAATGATCTTGTTGGCGTGGCCTCTGCCGTGCCTTTTCTGAAGTCCGGTGATCTTATTACCCTGAATAAAGGAATTCCTGATCCGACCGGAACAATTGCAGTTATCGCTCCCGGAACCGGACTGGGCGAGGCTTTTTTGACCTGGAACGGCTCGCATTACCAGGCCTTTCCCTCGGAAGGTGGCCATGCTGATTTCGCGCCAACCACCGACCTTGAGATGGAACTCCTGGCCTGGCTTCGCGAAAAAATTGATCATGTCAGTTATGAACAGGTCTGTTCCGGTCTCGGGATCCCGCATATTTATTCTTTCCTGAAGGAAAAGGGCTACGGCCAGGAGACGGATTGGCTTGCCGATAAACTGCGCAAGGCGCCGGATCCGAATCCGGTGATCATGGAGGGAGCGCTGGGAAAAAGAAATTGCAGCCTCTGTCAACAGACCCTGGCCATGTTTGTTTCTATTTTGGCCGGCGAGGCCGGTAATATGGCGGTGAGTCTGCTCGCCCGCGGCGGCATTTATCTTGGCGGCGGCATTCCGGGCCGTATCCTGCCCGCCCTGCGGGAAAAGGAGTTTATGGCAGTTTTTTGCCGAAAAGGCAGAATGGCCGGGCTGCTGCGTGAAATTCCGGTGTATGTGATTCTGAATACGAAAGCGGCATTGCTTGGGGCCGCTATTTTGGCAT
>JAGHCC010000390.1 GCA_021160685.1 Desulfobulbaceae bacterium
CCGGGATAAAGCATTGATCCGCTTAACAGTGGTGGAAAAAAGATCATCAGATTCTTTATCCACTGCCAGGGTCTCATCAACCTGACTATTGCAATAGCATTCATGGCTTTACAAGTTTCTCTGCAAGAGTGGCTGCCGCAGTTTTATAATAAGCCCCCTCGGGAGCCTGCTCTGAGGCCAATCGAAAATATTTACCGGCATATTTCTTATCGTCGCACTGAAGATAAAGTTTACCGATTCTATAGTAATATAAAGGATCTTGATACACCTGCCGAAGCTCTAAAAGGAGATTTATGGTTTCATCCAGAAGCTGGCGTTTTTCATCCCCTTTTAAATCTCTCAACAACCGAATATCAACATTTGCCAGCAATGATTGAAAAGAATAATAGAGTGGCTTACCTTTACGACGCTTGGTCAGTATAAAACTCTTTGCCTGCTCATAATCTCCATCAATAAAAAGCAGTTGTGCCCGTTTTAAATCAAGAAAGTCCGCATTACGCAAACCTTCTGGAGCGGTATTGGAACGGATCAGCGCCTTCCCTTCCTCTACCCTCCCGGCTTCAATGAGCAGGTCAGCGAGGACGGAACGGGCAAAGGGAAAATTGGGTGATTTCTCTACCGCATCCTCGAACAGGAGAACATTATCCTGCCATAATAAATTCCTATCAATAGTAGCATAAGTGGTGCCACAGAACAAAACAACCAGCACCAGAGAAAAAGCTGTTCGAGGTGGTGACCCTCTATACAAATGTGCAAATAAAAAAACTATGGCAATAGAAAAAAAGGCTGAGGGCAGATAGAGATATCGTTCTGCAAACGGGGTCCAGGCTGGTCGTAACAACAATACCAGCAGAGCTGATGTTGTAATAAAAAAACTCGCAATAAAAAAACCACCAATAACGTTGAATCGCCAGAGAGAGTAAAATAGAAGGGGTAGCAGGAGAAGTCCCAGCCAGAAATAATAATCAGGAATCTGGAAAATCGTAAAATTAAGCGGCCAGGGGAAAACCAACTTTTTGAAATAGAACCCGATGCCGGTCAATACTTTTTGCACGACCACCAGAGGTGGATCACCTCCGGCAGAAAAAAACTTTCCGATCAAGCCGAGTCCGGCATCACGAGAAAAGAGAAAACAAACTCTGATCAACAGGTAGAGAAACGGTAAGATGAGATAAGGAAAAAGAAATGGCAACTTGACCTTTACTCTTTGCCATAACCCCGGTCGATTACCACCAAAAGTACTATTGTCGCAGAGAATAAGAACGATACCGGCAGGAATAAAGAAAACCGCCGTTTCTTTAGAGAGAAACCCGGGAATAAGGGGAAGAAGAGACAACCAGCAGAATAATGGTGAGTTTTTCACTAATCCCTTCAATAGAAGCCAGGTTGCAAGTAACACAAAAAAACTGGCGAGAAGGTCACTTCTACCCGCAACCCAGTTAACCGCTTCCGTATTGATCGGATGGATAGCAAACAGCAGTGCAGCTAAAAACGGGGGCCATTGACTTTTGGATACGTAACGGTCAAAAGCAATGCGAGCACAGGCAAAAACCAGCAGAACATTGAGCAGATGGAGAAGGACATTCTCCAGATGCATAAAACTTTGTTCCGCACCCCAGAGTCGCATATCGAGGAGGTAGGTTGTCTGGAGAACTGGTCGGTAATAGTTGCCAGTAGTCCAGGTAAAGAACTCGGTAAAACTCTTCCCCTCCATACTGTAGAGCCAGTCAATAAGTGCCCGATCATCAACGGGATTCAACGGTGCATAAATAGCAGAAAAATAGACTCCCAAGACAATGATGACTAGGCAGAGTGACTGCATGGGAACGGATAGCTGCTTCATGACACTTGATCAATAATATCGAGAAACAAAGCCTCCAGACTCCGACGCTGAGGCTCAATAAATTCGATCTGTCCATCATTTGCAAAGAGTCGTTCCATAAACTCCCGATACTGTCCCCGAGGAACGGTTGTGCTCCACCAGCCATCTTCTTGTTTAAAAATTGTATAGTCTAAAAATAGATCAGCAGAACACCCACTCACCTTGACAGAATACCCTTCAATGCCACTTTTTAAGACATCGGAAACATTGAGAACGGCCTGCATCTGACCGGCAGCGATAATTCCGACCCGATCACAGACCGCTTCTACATCAGCAATCACATGAGTACTGAAAAATACCGTTTTCCCCTGCTGCTTAAGATCAAGTATAATCTGCTTTACCAGAGCCCGACCAACCGGATCGAGGCCACTCATAGGCTCATCAAGAATTAACAGGTCGGGATCATGGAGCAAAGCTTGAGCTATACCGAGCCGCTGCACCATTCCTTTACTGTATCCGCGAATGGGTCGCCGGGCAGCCTCCGTCAAGGCCATGAGGTCCAGAACACGTTCCGATTCAGAACTGATCGATTCTCCCGCCATACCGAAAACACGTCCTACCATAGTGAGATATTCCTGAGCGGTCAGGAAATCATAAAAGGTTGGATTCTCCGGCAAATAACCGACCTGTATCCGTGCCCCTGCAGCACCGGTCGGTTGTCCAAAAAGGCAAGCGGTGCCATTGGTCGGGCGGATCTGTCCGACCAGAGTTTTGATTGTAGTACTCTTCCCGGCACCGTTGGGGCCGAGAAAACCGAATACTTCTCCAAGGGCAACAGTGAGGCTCAAATCTTTCAGTGCCGCTACCACCTTACCCCGGCGGCCTCGATAACTCTTTGATAAATGCTCAATTTCAATCGGATTCATTTGACTCTCAATACATTTCTACCGGGCAACAGGTGCAACAAATTTACTGGATGTTCTAACTTTACCCTGCTCATCCAGAAAAAACGTTCCACCATAAGGATCATCGGGAAGCTTTGCCAACAAACCAGTCTGAACCAACTCAGTAAGTTCGGTTGGAAAACGTCCAAAACGGTTACGATAAGAACTCACTGCTTCCTCAATCTGTAACACTGAGATTAATGCCTGTTTGCGCATTTCATAAGACTTCTTTACCGAACTGCTCTTGGCTCCTTGAATCATGGCATCCAGAAACTTTAAACCAAACTCGTTTTGTTCTGATTCATAGAAATAACGAGAAGCAAGATTGGCATAGAGTGGATTCC
>JAGHCC010000472.1 GCA_021160685.1 Desulfobulbaceae bacterium
CCCTGAAACAGCGGTCAAAAAAAAAAATTGCATTTTTTTTGTTTTTTTTGCAATTTTTGTTTGGCATTGTAGCATAAAGGTTTATATCCTATTAAAATTCGACTGTAGCTGAGCGTGTAGCCTGTTTGGACGTGTGCGAGGTGATTGGGCCTGATACGATTTGTGTCAAGCTGGTCTGCTCTTAGGGCCGTATTTGGCATATAGTTTGTGAGTTGAGGCAGTAGGCTGGTTTTGAGAAAAATTGGCGCAACTCATTGGAATTGATGGGTTTAGTGTATGTATTGCAATCGAGTTCCTGCTGCTGTAGCTCAGTTGGTAGAGCGCGTCCTTGGTAAGGACGAGGTCATGGGTCCGAGTCCCATCAGCAGCTGTAGCAGGTGGATGAGTGTTACAGCGAATTACATTAAAACATAAACTCAGAATCGACTTTGGTGATGCTCCAAAAGGGGGATCTTTGTGGATTTCCGACGGTGTATTATCTGTAACAGTTTTGTAGGAAAGAAGTTATAAGTGTTTGCTTGTGCTGTTGGTATGGCATGGCAATGGTATGAAATAATGAATCTCCAGAAACAGGAGGACATCTAAGATGGCCAAGGAGGTATTCCAAAGAACAAAACCTCACGTAAACGTTGGAACTATCGGTCACATTGACCATGGCAAAACAGCTTTGACTTCGGCAATCACCTTGGTGCAGGCGCAAAAGGGATTTGCCAAGGGAACGAGTTATGACGATGTGGCCAAGGCATCGGAAAGTCAGGGGCGTCGTGACGCTACGAAAATTCTGACTATCGCTACCAGTCACCAGGAGTACGAGACGGACAACCGTCACTATGCGCATATTGACTGTCCGGGCCATGCAGACTATATCAAGAACATGATTACCGGTGCGGCCCAGATGGATGGAGCGATTTTGGTGGTTTCTGCGGCGGATGGTCCGATGCCTCAGACTCGTGAGCATGTACTGCTGGCCCGTCAGGTGAATGTGCCTAAGCTGGTGGTTTTCCTGAATAAGGTGGACCTGGTGGATGATCCGGAGCTTCTGGAGTTGGTGGAGATGGAAGTTCGTGAACTGCTGGATTCATACGAGTTTGATGGTGACGATGTTCCAATCATTCGTGGTTCTGCCAAGGGCGCGATGGCGGATCCCGGTGATCCTGAAAAGTCCAAGTGCATCCAGGAGCTTATGGATGCTTTGGATACTTATGTACCTGAGCCTGTTCGTGAGACAGAAAAGCCGTTTCTTATGCCTGTGGAAGATGTTTTTTCGATAAAAGGTCGTGGTACGGTTGGTACGGGACGTATCGAGCGTGGCCAAATTAAGGTAGGCGAAGAAGTTGAGATTGTCGGATTAGGCGACACTCGCAAGACAACGGTTACCGGCGTGGAGATGTTTAATAAGATTCTGGATTTTGGCCAGGCAGGTGATAATGTGGGTTGTCTGCTGCGTGGGGTGGAGAAGAAGGATTTGGAGCGTGGCCATGTTTTGGCTAAGCCCGGTTCGATTACACCACATACCAAGTTCGAGGGTGAGGTTTATGTTCTGACCAAGGAAGAGGGGGGTCGTCATACGCCGTTCTTTACAGGTTATCGACCACAGTTTTATTTCCGGACGACAGATATTACCGGTGGTTTGAAGCTGCTAAAGGGTGCAGAGATGTGTATGCCAGGTGATAACGTGACTGTCGAGGTAGAGATTATCGCACCTATTGCTATGGAAGAAGGACTGCGTTTTGCGGTTCGCGAAGGTGGCAGGACTGTCGGAGCCGGCGTAGTGGTGAAAGTTCTCGAGTAGATTTTGCCGTTTTGAGCGGACCGACAGGCGGTTGAAGAAGGCAACAGTCGCGAGGCAACAGGCACGAGTAAGGAAGAAGGCAGAAGACGACGGAAGGAGTTACGATGTTTCCAAAACATGCTCAAGCAAAGAAGCTTGAGCATGCCACCCGACTTAGGATAGTTGAAGTTGTGTTGTGGATTTGCTTTTGGCGGCGATTTGAAGATTTATACTATACTATATAATAGTTATGTTTTGGATAGTTTTTTTGCGAAAGAGCAGTAATGGCCAAGTCTAAAAGAGAATATTTCTGGATGGAATGCAGTGAGTGTGGTCAGCGTAACTATCGTACGGAGGTGAATACGATGGGGGGGGTACCAAAGATGGAGTTGAATAAGTACTGCAAGCATCAACGTAAGAGGACGAAACACAAGCTACGTAAGAAATAGGGCAATTAGGCCAGTAGCTCAATTGGCAGAGCGTCGGTCTCCAAAACCGAAGGTTGCGGGTTCGATTCCCTCCTGGCCTGGTAAAGGAGCGATATGGCATTAGAATTTTATAAAAAAGGACAAGGTTATTATACACGTATGGGTACAGCCCTGACGACGGCGTTTATTTCGGCGTTAGGATGTTGGGCTCTTTATAATAAGCTTGAAGGCATCAGAACAGATGGGATGATTACGGCCGGCGTAAAGAGTTGGATTCGAGCCGGGATTCCGCTGGTGGTATTCGGAATTCTTTGCTGGTTGATTTTCAAAGCGATCAATGTGATTCGTTTTGCTGATTTTTTGATTGCCACTGAAGGCGAGATGAAGAAGGTTTCGTGGTCAACGAAGAAAGAGATCATTGCCTCGACGAAGGTAGTGGTTGTTACAGTTTTTTTGATAGCGACGATATTAGCGGTTGTCGATTATGGTTTTGCGAACTTGTTCAGCTTGATAGGCGTTTTAGAAGTTATCCCAAAGTAATAACAGGAAACTGAGATATTGGGTCAAACTGAAGATAAGCAATGGTTTGTATTGCGGGTGGCTTCGAATCGTGAGGAGCAGGTTCGCGAGGCTTTGTCGCGTAAGGTTCAGATCGAAGGCATTGACGATTTGATCGGCCGGATTGTAGTACCGACCGAGAAGGTTAAGCGTGTGCGCGGCGGACAACAGAAGGTATATGAACGTAAGCTTTATCCCGGATATGTATTTGTCGAGATGTTATTGACGGAGGAAGGTGGTATTCAGGAGCGTTGCTGGTACGTTATCAAGGAGACAAGCGGTGTGGGTGATTTTATCGGCGCTGAGGGCAGGCCGACACCAATGAGCGGTAGCGATGTGACGAAGATGCTTCATCAGGCGGAGGCATTGGAAGATGTGCCCAGTATTCAGATGGAATTCAAGAAGGGCGATCTGATTAAAGTCAAAGGCGGCTCGTTCGAGGGTTATGAGGGCGAGGTGGACGAGATTGATTCTGAAAAAGGTACTGTCAGGATTATCGTGACGATTTTTGGTCGTGCTACTCCGCTGGATATCGAATATTGGCAGGTGGAGAAAGTTTAAGGGGGTTGGAGTGGAAGTGTTTTCGGTGTGCGATGCACACCGGTTGAACCTGTAAGATTGACTAATTTTAGTAATTTTTGTTTTTAGGACATGATATGGCTAAAGAAGTAAAAGCTGTTATCAAGATACAGGCCAAGGGCGGCCAGGCGACTCCGGCGCCGCCGATCGGTCCGGCTTTAGGACAGCATGGCGTTAACATCGGACAGTTTGTTTCTCAGTTTAACGAACGGACTAAGGATCTTAACGGTACGGTTGTGCCGGTTGTGATAAAGGTATTTGCGGATCGGACTATTGAGTTCGAGGTCAAGAGTCCGCCGGCGGCGGAGTTACTCAAGCACGCGGCCGGTGTTGTTAAGGGTAGCGGTGTGCCTAACAAGGAGAAAGTAGGTAAAGTTACCGATAAGCAGGTCGAAGAGATAGCCAAGACCAAGATCAATGATTTGAATGCCTTTAGTCTGGAGCAGGCGAAAAAGATTGTCAAGGGAACGGCTCGGAGTATGGGGGTGGAGATTGTGGATTGAATGGATGAGTCAGCGGTGTGCGACGGTTGCTTGAGGACATTGGTCAAAGGCTGACTTTGAAAATAAGGAACCGTTTGGCGGACTTATTTTAACGGATTTTGATTTTTTGAGTTGTTGTATGATAGTGAAGAAAGTTGTCGGC
>JAGHCC010000140.1 GCA_021160685.1 Desulfobulbaceae bacterium
AACAACTTAACATGCTTAAGGAGGGTATCATGAAACGGCGATCTTTTCTGAAGTCCCTGGCGGCCAGCGGCGTGGCGGCATCGGTGGCCGGTGGGGTAACAGGCATCCCCAAAGCAGCATTGGCCAAGAGAAAAAAAGAGGATATCGGTGAGTGCAAAAGCGTCAAGATCTACAATCTGACGGAAACCAGCTGGTTTGACAATCCGGTTTTCAAGAAAAATATTGTTGAGAATGGCGGGGCGATGACCAACCAATATGATATTCCCTGGGATCCGCTGAATTCAGGCGGCTACTCTACTTTGATCGAGATTACCCAACTGGATGACAGTAAGCGGTATTTTCAGCTGGATTCCGGCTGGAACAACAAATGGATGGATTTCATCTACCAGAAAACCCCGCCCGGTTTAAACAAAAGCGTTGCCCAGATGCAGTCTGACGGTACCATCGAGAACATGGTTCTGAGCCATTGGCACCTGGATCACTACTGGGGCATCGGCTCTACCTTGAAAAACAAACAAGACATAAAGATTTATGCTCCTGAAACACATTTTCCCGAAGACATCAAATTGCTTAACGGTGGCGAACTGAAAGCCAAGGGTGTGAGCATCTGCAAAAATGACTATCCATACAAAGGCGAGATGGTGAAAACAAACACCAAAAAGCTCTACAAACTGATGCCCGGGGTGGCGGTCAAGATGTTTGATGTCCCCATTCTGCTTCGGGTTCGGGGTGAAAATGTCATCTACTGCAACATCAAGGACAAGGGAATCGTGACCATTACCGGTTGCTGCCATCCCGGCATCCTGACCCTGTACAGTTATGCCAAACGGAATTTTGTTGGCGGCAACAAGACCTATGGCTGTTATGGCGGTTTGCACATCTCTTTGTTTGAAACCTGGGATCCCAAGTTCGATGACATCATCAAGGGCTGCAAAGCCTTCAAGCCCACCATGATGGGTTGTAACCACTGCACCGGCTGGATCTGGGCGGAAAAAGCCCGGGAACAGGGGCTGCCCATTGTCCAGGGCACCGACAAGTACAAGGAGTATGGCAAAGGATTTGCTGAAATGTATGCCAAGGAATACGAGGAGATGATCAAGACTGGCAAATCGGAAATGAAAAAGCTTTACACCTATTCCAGTGTGGCCAAGGCTTCCAATGTCTTTTTGACCAACGGTGATACGGTGACGTTCTAGAATTTCAAGTACCTGGCGAAGCGGGCTTCCGGCCCGCTTCCCTATTTACTCTTTCTTATGACAAGTGTTGTTTGAACTTTTTATTTATGAAAGGAGAAAATCATGAAATCATTGGTTAAAATCATCGCCCTAGCCACCTGCCTGGTCTTTGTTTTTGGTGTTTCACAAGCCTTTTCTGCTGGAGCAAAAAAGGCTGCGGCCCACAAAGCCGCCTACGACGTATATCAAAAGAAATGTCTGAGCTGCCATGATTCCGTGGCTGACCCCGAAAAATATGGTAAAACCAGGGATGGCTGGCACCTGATTATCAACGTCATGCACAAATACGGCACGGATCTCACGGATGCCGAGGCTGATATGATCATTGATTTGCTCTATGATCTCAGAAAAGGAATGGAACGTGAAGCAGGGTAAGCAATAACCAGGAATATTTCGTTGCGATAATAAGGCAGAAAGCCCCGATTTTCTCAAATCGAGGCTTTCTGTTTTTTGTCACCTAACGCTGAATTTCTCTGGCTAGTGGATCATTTCCAGAAAATACTTTCCTAGTTCATCTCTAGTCAAAAGCATCATGTCATCACTGTTGCCATGCCTGAAAAAATCAAAATCAATGATATCGCGGGAAAGTTCCGGTGATGACCATGTTTCAGTAATATCATTTCCCTTCCACTGCAAAGCAATGATTGCATCACGCCTGTCCTGCGTTGTCAGCATACTCTTAATTTTACCAAAATTTTCAGGGTTCACCGGGCGCTGCTTCTTAATCAAATAAACCTGTTGAGCAAAATCATGGGCATAGAGAAAACGGCGACTTGACCATCGCTGAATAGAATCAATTTTTTCCTTGTGGCCGGCAATAAATATAACATCATTTTCCCGCAGACGTTGAGAATACGAGGTCTCATCATAAACCCCGAAATGCGTGTCGGCGGTTGATTCCACCCGTTCTTCAACCGCATCAAATCCTGCCATCCCGCCATATTGGTCCAGAATAATCACCTGACGCTCATTGAGGGGATTGAGAACAAACTGATAAATAGAAAAGATATTTTTAGCCGGCCTGAAAGCACCCCCCACATGCAGGGCACCATTTTTATAACCCAGATGCCATATGGGCTGCTGATACTGCTCATACTCTCCCATTTTCTGGGCCAGCAAAACCTCACGGCCTTTTCGCTCTTCCAGTACCCTGAAATAATAGGGATATTCTTCTCCCAGCTTCGCAAAATGCTTTCCCTTTAATTCCACCACCATGGAACACAAGCGGCTGGTTTTGACCTCATCCTCCTCCACCTCCCTGACAGCGGTGATGTAGAGCTCATCCTTGCCGTTATGATTAAAATCACCGGCATGCAGATGCAAAGGAGTGATATCTTGAAGAAACTTAAAACTAGTTTGGGCCTGCAGTTTCCCTTGCGAAAGAGAATACAATTCCAGCTGATGTGGTGCAAGAAAAATCAACTCATCGGTGCCATTGCCATCAACATCCGCACAGACAAAACGGGCATAGACACCCATAAGCTTAATCTTCGCAGAAGTCTGCTTCTGCATCCCTTTTTGAGTAGGTTTTCTGAAATCACCGGCTTGC
>JAGHCC010000134.1 GCA_021160685.1 Desulfobulbaceae bacterium
AATTTCATCTTTTCTGGCAGTTTGAACGCTGGCCGTCATATCGCCGGCAGCAATTTTTTTGGCCAGGTCAATAGCGGAAAATAATGGTTTGATGAGTTGTGAGGTCATGAAAAAATAACCGGCACCAGCAGCGGCCAGGATGGCCAGAAGAGAGATGACTGCCATCTCGACAAGACTTTTCTTGATTGGAGCCATAATGATGGATTTTTCTCTGACCTTGGCAAGAGAAAAAAGAATTTCCGGCTGCCACCTGATCAGAGGAAAGTCTGTTACGCTTAGAATCGAGTCATCATTCATGGCAATAACTATTGAGCCGCCTTTATCGGTAAAAGGCAATTCCGGGCTGGGCGTTTTATCGTTCGCGGCTTGGCCGTTCACAATGAGCGGTATTTTGTCCTGGTTGATGAGGAAAATTTCTTTATCCTGAATCAGTTTATAAAAAAAGTGAAGGTCAACTTTGGCGCTGACCACAGCGGCTGAATCGCTTGCCGGGACCGGCAGATGAAGCCAGAGTGAAAAGCCATTTTCTTCCGGCTCCCATGTGGCACCCGTGGTAGATCCATCGGTTTTGTAGCCGGCGGGAGGAAGAGTGGGCTCAGCCGGAGTGGCCTTGTTGTCACTGAAAATAACCCTGATGACCGGCTTGTTATCCGTAATGGAGGTGAAGCGGATATCAGTAAAGATTTTGCGGTTTTCGGCAAAGGCAAGAAAAACCGAGCGCAGGGCTTCGGTCCAATAACTTATTTCATCGTCATCTTCATCCTCAAAGGCCGTCAGAAGTTTGTCCACTTCTGTTGTCTGCGTGCAGAATTCCATGTCTCGGCAGGCTCCGTCAAAAAAACGGAGGAGATCATCCTGCTGTTTTTGCAGATCTCTGGACAGGGAGCTTTTGGCTTCGTTGATCTGGAATTGGTAGTTGGAGAAGCTCTGGTATCCTCCCAATATGACAATGGGCAGAACGATAAAAAAATTAGTAAAAAGAGCGAGCTTCAGCTTGAGATTCATTTTGTTCAACAATTTGGTGTCGCCGGTAAGATTTCTGATATTTTCTGTGTCTATTTGCTGGTCAAAGCGATGCTGATGCCGCCGCGAATATCATTTGTTTCATAGCCTTCCTTCGGATGACCATAGGGGCCTTTTTCCCCTATTGGCGTTCCGTGGCACTTGAGGCAGCCTTTCTTGATGTAAATCGGTTTGACATAACGGTATTCGCCTTCTTCAAGGACACCATACCCTTTGTTAACTTCCCAGCCGGCAGACATGAATTTCTCAAGGGCTGCTTTTTCCCAATCATTGGGCCCATTGTACGAATTTCGTTCTTTAAAACCATTTTTGCCCAGGGTCGTTTGTTTCATGTGTACGCCGGTCTTTTTTTGAAAATGTTCAACAACAAGGCGGCCAAAGACAGCTGGAATAAATTTTTTCAGTTTTACTGAGCCGTCGGCCTCGGTGTTGATATCTTTCTGGGCTTTTGCCGTGGTAATCCTGCCGGCCTGAAGCAGGGTGGTCAGGGCTGGAGCAATTTTTGCGGGATCGGTTTCACCTTTCATGTCTTTCATTTTGAAGGTTTTGCCAACGCCTATTTTTTTGAACTGCTCGTAGATCCTTTTGTAAAAGTCCTTTGGGGCAAGTTTTTTGGTTTTCATTGAGCCATCGGGATTGGTATTGATTAATCCCTGGTTTTCGTTGAGAACATCCAGTATCGACTCTTTCAACTGGTCGAAATAATATTTGCCGTCTTTTGGTGTTGCCGCCAGAGCCGGGCTGAGGATAACACCGAGAAAAAACAGGGTGAGCAAAAGAAAGCTGATTTTATTCCTGATCTTGTACATGGTTTTTTCCTTTAGTTCTGAGTATCAAGGTCGTTTGAAAGTGAGGGCCGTTTCCCTGCATAATTCAGCCATGATAAATGTATTATTTATCAGTGTATAATTTTGGCCTTTTTTGAGTCAAATAAAAAATGATAAATTTTAATTTCAATTTCATGAAATCGGAGTGCTTACCATTCTTTTGTTAGGGTCATCTTGTTACCCGCGTCGTTGAACGAAATTGAATAGCCATAGGACTTCATTAACGACAGCCCCCGGCCATGGGTTGCTTGCGGCCCAACAATTTTTTTATCGCAAGCTGTGCGCCAGTCAAAGCCTGGGCCCTGATCGGTGACACAGATATTTAGAGTTTTGCCGGTAACAGCAAGGGTGCATTTGACTTGGCGCTTGCTGTCATGTTCGTTGCCATGAAGTACGGCGTTGTTCAGGGCCTCGCGCAGAATGAGGCTGAACTCGAATATTTCAACTCCAATTTTCCTTTTTTTCAGGAAGTAAACAGCCTCCTGGACAGCCTGGTCCACCAGTTCCAGGCTGGATGAAAAAGTAAAGGTAAGTTGATTGGATGTTTTGGTTGTTGAGAACATTTTTTGATTTTGGATTACTGAATGCGGATCTCGGAATTGTAGTCTTTTGGATTTATGATATCTTTTTGTGCTCTCACAGAAACACAGAGTTTACTCATTTTTTTCTCTGTGAACCCTGTGGCTCTGTGAGAGTTAAAGTTTGCTTTTTGGGCTACCTGTTTTAGCCTGACCCCTGACCCCCAATTCCGTCAAACCTCAATCGCCAGGATAACAATGTCGTCGTCCGCTGGATCATGACGTTCATCAAACAGGTCATTGAGTTTTTTTGCGGCCTCATCGAGCGGCACCGATCGTAATTTTTCCGCCAGGAGAAGCAGTTCATGGGTGGCCGCTGTCCACACCTTTCCCATGTCGGGCCGTTCAAGAAGGCCGTCGGAATAGATAAAAAAGCGGTCTCCTTCTGAAACCTTGATTTCATGCTGGGCAAAGTAAGCGTTTTTGAAAATGCCAACAGGGTCACCCGGCAGGTCAATGAGCTGGGCTTCACCCTGAGATGGGATGTGCATGGTGGGTGGATGGGCCGCGCTGACCAGGTTCAGTTTTTTTGTTTTTCTGTTCAGGTGGAGATAGGACAACGTTAGGTATTTGGCGGCTGGGAGAATTTCATAAAGAACATTGTTGATCATGGAGATGGTTTCCGCCGGCTTATACATCGGTGAAACATTTTGTTTCAAAAGAGCCTTCATTGAGGAGGTCAGGAAACTTGTGCCGATGTCGTGGCCCGACACATCCGCCACCAGGTAAACAAAAATATCCTCGGAGACCTGCATGACTTCATAAAAATCACCTCCGGCCTCCTGGAGAGAGGAAAAGTGAACGCTGAACTTGGCTGCGGGCAGATCTTCCGGCTGGACAAGCATGGCGGATTGGGCGTCACTGATCTGCCGCAGTTTTTCTGTCTGGTCACGGATGAGAAGATTGGTCGCCATGCTGAGTTTGAGATGGAGTCTGACTCGGGCCAACACCTCCATGGGCTGAAAAGGTTTGACAATATAGTCC
>JAGHCC010000115.1 GCA_021160685.1 Desulfobulbaceae bacterium
ACTCGGTATTTTGTTACTTAGAAGCCGATAAGCGTAGACTTCAATGCCACCCCTACTCAGTACAAAGCTATTGTGTTACTTTTAAAATAAACCCCTATACCCAAGCTATTACGAGTAATAGTAACCAAAATTATTAAATACTAGGAGGTATTTAAATGAAGACAATCATTACAGCTTTTGCCCTACTCATGTTCCTGGCCCCTGCCATAGGAGGAGCTCAGGATTTTTTCATTTATCCGGCCAAGGGTCAAAGTCACGACCAGCAGGAAAAAGACAAGTATTCATGTTATGAGTGGGCCAAGGGGCAGACTGGTTTTGATCCCATGGCAGCGCCAAAGGCCACGGCGCCGCCTCCTGCCCAGGAAGCTAAAAAAGGTGGACTATTCAAAGGAGCGACCATAGGGGCTCTTACCGGCCTTGCCGTGGGCGCCATTGCCGGTGACGCCGGTAAAGGCGCTGCTATCGGCGCGGCCGGTGGTGGAGTTGTCGGTGGTGTACGTCGAAGTGACCAAAACCGAAGTGAGGCACAGAAGCAGGACCAATGGGCCCAGGACCAGTCGCAGCAGTATCATCAAAAACGTAACTCATATAACCGGGCCTATACCGGCTGTCTTGAGGGCCGCGGCTATACGGTTAAATAGTCAAATTTGGACAATCTGATCCCATTTAACCTCATACAAATCGAACCATAGGAGTAATTTTATGAATACGCTGAAAATCGTTATAGGTATATGTTGCTTGATATTTCCTGCATTGGCAATGGCCTCGGAGAATGATGTAATGGCCTTGGAGAAGGATGCAATGGCCCTGGAGAAGGATGCAATAGCCCCGGAGAAGAATGCAATAGCCTCGGAGAATGACAAAGCTGAGTATATTCTTTGCTCTGTTACTAATGTGATTGAGTGCAGGGCCGGTATGGACTGTCTGGAGTCTTCGGCAGAGGAAATTAAAATTCCACAGTTCATTAAAATTGATCTTGACGAGAAAAAAATGTCTGACGCCACGGTCAAGGACAGCACCAAATCAACGAGCATAAAATCCATGGTGCGACAAGAGGGAGACATCATTTTGCAGGGCTCAGAAGTCGGCAGGGGCTGGAGTGTGATTATATCGGAGCAAACCGGTAAATTTTCAGCCACCATTTCTGAAGACGATTTTGGTTTTATTATTTTTGGTTCCTGTATGGCCATATAACACAGATGTGCTATCTGGCTGGAGAGTCTACAGGAATCAGCAGTTCTTTCTTCAGGGGATGGCACGCTTGTTGAATTCGTAAAAACTATTTTTCAACGCAAAGACGCGAAGAACTCAAATTTTTTATATAGAAATCAAATAGTTATCTTTGCGACCTTTGCGTCTTTGCGTTTAATTTAGACTTTTTACGGGAACATCACGCTCAGGGGTACTGAAAAAAGTGCCCTGTTTTAAAGGGCGCTCCTATCCGGTTACATACTGTTCAATATCAACATCATCAATCTGCTCCGGCGCCAGGAACTGTTCAGCGTATACCTTATACACACCGCTTGTTAAAAAAAGCTTGAAAAGATCGGTGTCAAAATGGCCATCTTTGTGCATGAAGGACATGATTTTGACAGCTTCGCTGAGCTTTTTCGGCTTTTTATAGGGCCGGTCCGAGGCGGTCAAGGCCTCGAACACATCGGCAATGACCATCATTTTAGCAGTGGTTGACATCTGCTCGCCGGTGAGCTTGCGCGGATAACCGGTCCCGACCATGGTTTCATGGTGTCCTCCGGCAATCTCCGGCACCCGTTTCAGATGTTTGGGATAGGGGAGCTGTTCCAGCATCTTGATGGTTTGGATAATATGATCGTTGATCTTGAAGCGCTCTTCATGGCTCAATGTGCCCCGGGCGACCTGCAGGTTATAGACCTCTCCACGATTATAACGATACTCCGGTTCATCGACTTTAAAGCCCCAGGGATTGTCGGCTGGGATTTTCTCCCCTTCCTCCCGCAGGATAAGATGTTCTTCCTTGTCACTGAGCAGCTTTTCGGTAACCGGCAGCGCGGGAGCAGGGACCCTCTGCTTACGCTGCCCCTCTTCCCAGGATATACCGATTCGATCATCAAGGGTTCGCTGCCAGGAATTTTGGGCAATTTTCTGCAGCCTGTCAACGAGTTCCGGTGCCATAAATTCGCCGCCCTCGTTACATTGGGCAATAAATGCAAAATCATCATCAAGCTGCGTTATTTTTTCAGCCAACTGAGCCAGCCTGCTCTCTTTCTCCCCGGTTTCGGCGATCTCCTGCCAGCAGGCAATCTCTGCATCCCGCTTGAGAACCTCAAAACGCATCCGCACCTCATGAATCCGGTCATAGATAGTTTCCAGTTTAGTGGCCTTGTCCACCACGTATTCCGGCGTGGTCACCTTGCCGCAGTCATGGAGCCAGGCCGCTACATGCAGTTCTTCCCACTGCTCCTCGGTAAGATCATAGTTGGCAAACACTCCGACCTTTACTTCACAGGCCGCCTGAGCAAGCATCTTGGCAATAACCGGCACCCGTTGGCAATGGCCTCCGGTATAGGGTGATTTTGCGTCAATGGCTCCGGCGATGAGTTTGATAAAGGAGTCAAACAGCTCCTTTTGCATGCGCAGGAGTTGCTTGGTCTCAAGCAGCACACCCGCCAAACTTGACATTTTTTGGACAAAGGCGATCCGATCGCCCTGGATTCGTTCGGGCTGCTTTCCCCGTTGATGGACATATAAAAGCCCAATAACCCCCATACTGTTTCCCTGCCGATCCTGTAAGGGCAGGCCAACCATGGTCAAATCCTGTTCCTTGGCAACAGGGACAAGTCTGGAATAGACTGCTTTATCATCACCGTCAAGCAGGGTAATACTTACCTCGTTGCTGCGAGCGGCGCGAACCAGTCCATGGCTGCCTCCCATTGCCAGGGAAGGCAGCTGCCCGGTCAACTCCTTAGACACGGCATCCGCACCATGGATAACAGCGGGTTTCAATTCATTCTGGTCATCGGTCAGGAGGTAGGTGATGACCCCATCAGCCCCGGCTGCCTGGCCGGCCTCACTGGTTATCCTCTCAAGGAGTGGATCAAAGTTTTTTTCCTTGTTCAGGGAATCGATAAGAACCAGGAACTCGGAAATAGTTTTTTCCATGAATCCCATGGCACTTGCCAGATCATTCACCTCCTTGATAACCGATTCACTGGACTGCGAACGGCTGAAATCAAAACGGCTTATGCGTCCGGCCTCAAGAGAAAGACGCTGAAGGGGACGAGCAACCATCTGGGCCACCAGCCAGGCAACAGGAAGGGAAAGAAGCAGGATCAACAGGGTGATGAGCATGGTCTGACGCCGGCTCTTGATCGCCCCGGCCAGCAGTTCATCCTCGGGGGCAACAATGAGCAATCGAACCTCAATACCGTAACTTACCGTGACCGGCAGGATTTCTCCTCGCCACGATTTTCCACCCGCTTCAATGGTGAAAGAGTGTGGTTCGAGATTCCCGTTCAGATCTATGGCGGTGAGGACAGAGTGACCGAGATCAGTAAGTTTGGCCAGCGCAAAGCCTTGTTCTTCCCGCTCCAAAACCAATTTATCAACATCCGTGTAGGCAACCACATGATCTGCTTTTCCAAGTAAAGCAACCTCAGTGCCCGGGGTAATCTGATAGCTGCCTATAACCTTGGAAATTGACTCAAGCGTTAAATCTGCTCCGACAACTCCACCTGTTTTTTTATCCTGAACTGAGATGGTGCTGCCGACCTTACGGGAAAAGTAAAATAAATAGGGACTGGTGGCCCTTATTGTCCCGCTTTCCCGGGCCAGTTTGTACCAGGGGCGCTGACTGGTATCAAAGTCCGTGACCACCGGTTTGTTTCGCTGAATTTCCTCCAAATTCTTATCAAAAAACAGGCGAATCCGAAAACGTTTCCCTGCCCTCCCCTCTGCGATATGATCAACCACGAGATATGTTCCGGCAGGTGCCTCCAGATTGGCAAGATCCTCGGCAGAGCGGATCAGCTTGACCAAAAAATAATCACCATTGGGGTATCCGACCTGCAGGCCGGTCATGCTGACGACTTGCTCCAGGGCCAACTGAAATTCAGGTAAATAACGCAGGCGCTCTTCCAGGTTGCTCGCCTCCATGACAGGAGACAGGGCCCTGAACTCGACGATACGGACAACCGGGCTGAATGCCTGGATAAAATCCATGGCCAGTTCCCGGCCAATCTGGCTGAAATGCTGCTCTGCGGCGGCCAGCGAATTTTTTGAGGTAACCCGGAAATGGTACCAGCTCAAAACACCACCGACTGTAAGGATAAGAGCAACAAACAAACTGCCAATGGTAATGTGCAGAGATGGTCGGAATGCTTTTCTGTTGCCGGCTGTCGACATTAAAATGCTCCTTGTAACTATTCAGCAAGATAACCGGGGTGAAGATACCGGCATTTATTTTAAAAGTAATAACCCCCTCACCCTATGACTCCCCAAGGAGAGGGGATATCCGAGGAAGTAGAAATTTTCAATTATTAAATACGTTATTTAGGGCTACCTCCCTCTCCCGGGGGAGAGGGCCGGGGTGAGGGGG
>JAGHCC010000100.1 GCA_021160685.1 Desulfobulbaceae bacterium
ATGCTTTCCGGTAGTTTGAAAAGCGTTGTTCCCAGCGGATATTTTTGTTTCCGTGATGCATGGTTTGGGTGTTTGGCTGATGGTTCATGGATGAGTTGGCGTTTCAAGTCGCCTTGTGCATTGCGTCAAGCCAGTGTTGCATAAGGCCGGCGTAATCCGCAAGGTGGCAATATATTCCTTCGGCCACCCCTTCGTGGTAGGTATGCGATGTCAGATTACGATCATCCACCATTTTAAGACCGAGCTGTGTCTGGTTTTCGGTTAAAATGTCTACCTGGAAGCAGGAGCGGATGACTTTTTTGGGTGATGCTGCTTCAATGCCTTCAATTCGCGTAAGGTAAGTTTTCGCGGCTTTCCATGTTGCCTCAAATGTATATTCAAACCGTTGTATGGCTGCGTCTCTGTGGATGATGGGGATATTTTCCTGGCCGATAAGCTCCTGCAGAGTTTTCAAGGCGCTACAGGCCGTATCAAGTTTTTCTGTTAACTTGTCCATTTTTTGCCATTATTGATGACATTGTTCTTAAACGTCTTTGAAGCCTGTTCCAGGTCGATAAGGTCAACAGTGTAAGGAACAGTGCTTTCTTCCAGGTTTTCACGAATGGAGCTTAACACGCCGGCTGGCAGAGATTCCAGGGGGTCCACTCCTATATCCACATCCGATCCCGGCATCGCATCACCGGTTGCCCTGGAGCCAAAAAGATAAACTTTTGTTTTGTAGGGCCGTAATCCTGCAAGGACTATTTTTTTGATAACAGCCAGGAAGTCGTCAGTTGAATTTCTATTCGCGTTACTGCCAGCTGCTGACATCTTCATTTTCTTTGTCACCGCCGGACTGGTTGTCGGCTCCATAGGAATAAATATCAACCTCGCCATTTTCACCGGGAAATTGGTAGATGTAGGGGTTGCCCCAAGGGTCGTTCGGGAGAGCTTTGGTCAGATAGGGGCCATCCCATTTTTCTTCACCGGGGTTTACCACCAGAGCATCCAGGCCTGCCTGCTGGGAGGGGTAATGGCCAATGTCAAGACGGTAAGCGTCAAGTGTGGCCATGAGCATTTCGATCTGAGTCTTGGCTGTTTTCTGTTTGGCCATTCCCAGTTTTTTAAACAGATTCGGGCCGACAAACGAGGCAATCAGTCCCAGGATCACCATCACGATCATCAGTTCAATTAAAGAAAAACCTTTTTGGCCGCCTTGTCGGGTCACTCTTTTTTTTAGTCGTTTCTTCATGTGTAACCTGTTGTTTGTATTCTGCATTTAAAAATGAATGAGTTTTTGTAATTTCTCAATAAGTGGTGGCAACCTATAAAAAAATCCCCCTCAATCCCCCTTTAATAAAGGGGGAGGTTGTCGGTATACCACCACTTATTGAGAAATTACGATTTTTTTACCTTATTTCCTCTGAAAACGGTACACCGCCCGATTATGCTCCGTCAAGGTTTTTGAGAAATAATGACTGCCGTCATTGCGGGAGACAAAATAGAGAAACGATCCCTTCTCCGGCTGAAGAACCGCTGCCAGGGCCGCCCGACCCGGACTGCAGATAGGCCCGGCAGGCAATCCTTTGATCATATAGGTATTGTAGGGTGATGGGGTTCGCAGATCTTTCCTGGTCAGGTTGCCGTCAAAATTTTTGAGGCCGTAGATCACGGTTGGGTCAGTCTGTAAACGCATTTTGCGTTTCAGGCGGTTAAAAAATACGGATGCGATTTTGGCCCTTTCCTCCGGCAATCCGGTCTCCTTCTCAATAATGGACGCCAGGATGACCTGCTGATGGCTGGTCAGACCGGGGTTTGGGGAGTCCGGCAGCAGGGAATTGATTAATTCCCGCTGGACCTGCCTGAATCGGTCAACCATCATGACAATAATCTCTTCGGCGGATTGCCCTTGAAAAAGATGATAGGTGTCCGGAAAAAGATAGCCCTCAAGGCTTGTGGCAGGGATGGAAAATTGGGTGATAAAATCAGGATCACGGCTTAAACGGAGAAAGGTTTCTTTTTCCACCCAGCCCTCCTTGGACAGGATGTCGCCAATCTGATAGAGATTAGAGCCTTCCGGTATGGTAACCGGGTGATGAAGAATGTCGCCTTTGGCCAGTTTGCTTAAAACCTGCCTGGGCGTCATCTCTCCGTTGAAACGATATTCTCCGGCGCGCAGGCGGTGTGCCACATCCATGCTTCGGGCCAGCAGCCGGAAACGGAGATCATCACGAATAATCTTTTTTGAGACGAGGATTTGCTCAATTTGACCCAGGCCGGCCCCGGAAGGCACCAGTAGTTCCACCGACGTATCCGCATCCAGGGGGCCGGGAGTGTCACCATAGGAGCGGAACCACAAAAATATGGCAAAAAACAGAAAAAGAAAACCGAGAGCGCCAATGAGCAGCCAATAACGGTTACCGGGCCGCATTTCTTGTGGGTTTTGGTTCACCGGCTGCTCCTGGCCAGAGGTTTTCGTAAATTTGTTACTCTCGGTGAACGGTTACGATCAAACAAAGGCGTAACTTTTCAATATATGGCGGCAATTTATAAAAAATCCCCCTCAATCCCCCTTTAATAAAGGGGGAGGTTGGCGGTATGCCACCATTTATTGAGAAGTGGTATTATTCATATGGGCGATAAATTGCCCTTAACTCTGAACAGTTACGAGAAGTTACACAAAGGCTTTGGCTAGAATCTGATCTATATTCTTAACCGGTATGAACTTTAATTTGTTGCGTAGTTCTTTCGGAATTTCCACCAGATCCTTCCGGTTGTGTTCAGGTATAATTATGGTTTTGATATTGGCCCGCAGGGCGGCCAGGGCTTTTTCTTTCAAGCCGCCGATGGGCAGCACTCTTCCTCTCAGGGTGATTTCGCCGGTCATGGCCAGATCGTTTTTAATTTTTCTTCCGGAAAGCGCCGAATATAAGGCCGTAGCAATGGTGACCCCGGCCGAGGGACCATCCTTGGGAATTGCGCCGGCCGGCACATGGATATGGACATCAATGTCATCAAAATAGTTCTCATCAAGGCCCAGTTTTGATAGGCGCGAACGACAAACACTCATGGCGGCCTGGCCTGATTCCTTCATCACGTCACCGAGTTGACCGGTCATGGTTAAGCCGCCTTTTCCTTTGAAGAGAGAAACCTCGATATAGAGAATCTCACCGCCTACTTCCGTCCAGGCCAGGCCGGTCGCCAGACCCGGCTGATCAATGGTGTCCAGTTCCGCTTCGGGCAGAAAGTCCGGAGGGCCGAGATATTTGCTTAAAGTCCTGCTGGAAATGACATAGGGCCCCTTAGCGCCTTCGGCAATTTTTCGGGCCACCTTGCGGCAGATTGAACCAATTTTGCGCTCCAGGCCGCGCAGGCCGGCCTCCCTGGTGTAATGGGTGATGATATAATTGAGAGTTTCATCATTGAGTTTGAGATGTTTTTTCCGTATGCCGTTTTCCTTGATCTGTCTGGGCAGCAAGTAGCGTCTGGCTATGACAACTTTTTCCTCGAGGGTATAGCCGGACAACCTGATCACTTCCATTCTGTCAAGCAATGGGGATGGAATAGTGTCCGACATATTTGCCGTGGTAATAAACATCACCTTTGAAAGGTCAAAGGGCATGTTCAGATAATGGTCGGAAAATGCAAAATTTTGTTCCGGATCGAGGATTTCAAGCAGGGCTGAAGAAGGATCCCCCCGGTAATCAGATCCGACTTTGTCAATCTCATCCATCATGAAAACCGGATTATTTGTTCCTGTGGTTTTCAGACCCTGGATGATGCGGCCGGGCATGGCGCCGATATAGGTGCGCCGATGACCGCGGATTTCAGCCTCGTCCCGCATGCCGCCCAGGGAGAGACGATGGAACTTCCTGCCCATGGCCCGGGCAATGGATTGACCTAGAGAGGTTTTGCCGACCCCGGGGGGACCGACAAAGCAGAGAATCGGTCCCTTGGTGGACTTGTTCAGTTTGCGCACTGCCAGGTATTCGAGAATTCTTTCCTTGATCTTGTCAAGGCCGTAATGGTCGGCGTCCAGCACTTTTTTGGCGTTTTTCAGGTCGAGCCGGTCCTTGGAGCTTTTTTTCCATGGTAGATCAAGGATCCATTCCAGGTAGGTTCGGATCAGGGCTGCCTCTGACGAGTCAGGATGCATCATGTCAAGGCGTTTTAACTGTTTCAGACTCTCATCCTTGACCTTAGCCGGCATCTTGGTTTTGGTCAGTTTTTCTCGAAGCTCATCGATTTCCTGGGTTTTGTCGTCAATTTCACCCAGTTCCTTTTTCAGGGCCTGGAGCTGTTCACGGAGGAAATATTCCCGCTGGGTCCGCCCCATCTCCTCCTTGGCCTCAGATTGAATCTTGGCCTGCATGGTGGAGACTTCAAGTTCCTTATGCAGGAAGTCAGCGATTTTTCTCAAGCGTTCAATCGCATCAATCGTCTCCAGAACAGATTGAGATTCTTCTGTTTTCAGGCGGAGATTCGAGACCACGAGGTCAGCCAGTCGACCTGGTTCGTCGATATCATTCAAAATCGCCATGAGTTCGGCTGACATGATGCCTTTAAGTGACAGGATTTTTTCGGTCTTTTCCCGGACCGTCCGCATCAGGGCCTCAATCTCAACCGGATCGCCTTTCCCCTCTTTTTCCTCAAGCAATTTGATGCGGGTCATAAAAAATGGATCCTGCTGGAGAGTTTCCTCAATTCGGGCCTTGTGTAATGCCTGAACCAGCACTTTTAATCGGCCGTCAGGTAATTTCAGGGTCCTCATGATCATACAGACCATTCCTACCTGGTAAACATCGTCAGGACCGGGTTCATCAATTGCCGATTCTTTCTGGGTTGTCAGCAGAATCAGCTTGTCTTTTGTCAGGGCCTCCTGAATTGCGCTCACCGAGGCAGGCCTGCCGACGAAAAGAGGGATAATCATATAATTAAAAACTACCACATCACGAACCGCCATCATCGGCAGCACTTCGGGGATATCTTTCTCTTCTACTTCTGAAAATTCACCCATTCCAAGTCCATAAGAATCACCTTCCACAGTGACCTCCATATTTTTGCAACATCATTTCGTTACGCTGAATAACAAAGGAAATGGTGTTTTTATTTGTTTTTTTACCTTCAGCACATCTGACCAATTAAAGTGTATCAAAATTAAACATAGAACAAGATGAAGTCAAGGGTGGGATAACAGGCTAAATTCCATAACTTTTTTTATCCATTTAAAAATCAGCTTGAACATATAATAAAATTGAACCATAGTGCCCACATATTGAATGTCGAAGTGTGATCAATTGCACTGAAGACTGCTCATCAACGGCTGATAGGAATGAAACAGGCCCAGTTGTCGACTGGAAGCTTTTTTGAAATTTGCAGGTGCTTATGTCCATCCCCTGAACGCTGGAATTATGCGTTTTTTTAAGGACTTGTCAGGAGAGAAATTCACTTATGTTATCACCGGAAGATTTTTTTGACCTTACATCATTTAAGCATAAATCACTTTTGCTGGGCAAAGTGCATGTCTGGGACAGTTTGAAAGATCTGAAGGAGTATATGGATTGCCAGTCGTATTTTTCCCTTGAGGATTTGTCGAGAAACGGTGAACCTTTACCCACTACTGTTGTCTATTATAACAAATCTTTTCAGGACGGAAGAGATTTCAGGATTGAATTCGGCGACGCGACAAAGGGAAAACTGTTTGTTTACCGGGATAATGAATTACTGGAAGGAGCCAGCGTGATCATGGCCGGCGCTGTTTTACTGGGTGACCGGATCAAGCTGGGCCGCTCGGTGTTGATTGAAG
>JAGHCC010000401.1 GCA_021160685.1 Desulfobulbaceae bacterium
GCTACGATACGATAGAAGTGGTGGATCTGTTTTTCACGCAAATAATTTAACAATTCTGCTCCCATCAAATTGGCAAGTATATATTACTGGAAGCTGTATCAGGCGCTAGAAGTGCCGCCTGAATATTTTGTGGTAATTTGTCAAAATCCATCAATTCTAATAATCGTGGAATACTGGCATACCATGCTCGAATAAATGGTTTTCTATTCATAATTTGTGCTTAAGAGCCCAACAATTATTACCAAGGAAAATTTACCTGATAACTCCCACATAAAGCAATATGCAGGAAAAAATTCCTTGAGCCATTATCAAAAAATCTTATTTTTTATATGCCAAATTGAGTTCTTCCGCTGCTGCTTTCCCTAGCAATCAAGGCTCAAGACCAAGCCTCACCAAAACTGTTTTTTCCTTGATGCTCATCAGGCTGGATGTTTGATGTCGCTCTCATGCTGTAGATATGCACCCTATGAACATATCAGTCAAGTTTTTTTCATTGATGATATGACGGTGGTGTGATACGTTTTTTCACCACCTTTGGAACAGAAATGAGTAAAATTAACATGATGAACAAACAGAAAATACCCTGTGAAGTCTGCGGTGGTTCCGGGCAGATAAGCTATTTTAAAGGGGTGAGCAGATTTCTTTTATCCTGGGAAGACTGCCCTGAATGCAATGGCATGGGTTTTAAAATCGTCCCGGATGAGGCTGTTGAATCGGAAACAAAGAGCACGGAATGGGAAGGTTTGACAAACGGCAAAGAATGATAAAGAACTGAGGTCAATTCTGCAGGAGCGAGCAAGACTGCTCCAATAAATCATTTTGCAACATTTAATGATAGAGGCTGGATTATGGAAGAAAAAAAGATTCACTCCCGCATGAAAGCAGGTTGCTGCATCCTTGGTCTTGCAGCAGTATTGGTCAGACTGACTGCCGGAGGTGCTGCCATTGCCTCTATTTATTATCTCACCAAAAAACACAGAAAAGGCAAAAGGACATGGCCACCTGCAACGCAAAATTGAAGCTGTTCCAACTCCGGCTCTGGTTTATCCTGTTTTTTATTCTTCACCGTTAACTGTGCTGCCGATGAAAGGCAACAGCTTCCGCGTAAGTCATGGTGCTGCCGCCAAAGATATCCAAAGCACTTCCCACTGTCGCGTCAAGGCGGTTTCCGCCCAACTCATAAAGCAGTTCCAGGTCGGCCAGATTCTTGATGCCCCCGGCATAGGTGGTGGGAATGGTCACCCATTGCCCGAGGTTTGCGGCCAGTTTTTTTTCAATCCCTCCGCATTGTCCTTCCACATCAACGGCATGGATAAGAAATTCAAAACAGAACCTGGAGAAATAATCCAGGGTCTCGACAGAGATCTTCACATCCGTAAAATTCTGCCAGCGGTCCGTGACAATAAAATAATCATCACCTTTCCGTCGGCAGCTGAGATCAAGCACCAGCCTCTCTCTGCCCACCGCTTTCAGCAATGCCTTGAGACGCTCTTCATGAATTTTTCCATCCCGGAAAACATGGGAAGTGACAATCACGGCGCCAGCGCCCCTGTCAAGCCAGTCGCCGGCATTTTCCACGGTGATGCCGCCGCCGACCTGCAGACCGCCAGGCCAGGCCGCCAGAGCCTCAGACGCGGCCTCATCATTACCAGGACCAAGCTTTATGACATGACCACCGGTCAGGCCATCACAACGGTACATCTCTGCATAATAGGAAGATGAGTGGGATGAGGAAAAATTAACCTTGAGCCGATCCGATTCTGTATCAGACAGGGTTGAACCGACGATCTGCTTAACGCAGCCGTTATGGAGATCAATACAGGGTCGAAATTGCATGACAGGTGGGTGGGTAAACGGGGAACATGTATCAGGACCGGGGAAAAGGAAAAGGGAAGACAGCAAGAAAAATATGCTCCTCCCCTTCTGTCTTCCGTCTTCTAACTCCTGACTTCTAATTTACGCCTTTAACATCAGGGTGGCAGGATCAAGATTCAAAATCTTTCCAGGTTCACCCGAGCCGGCAGTGTCTTTGATGACATTAAGGGCAATTGACTTTTCTTCCGGTTTCGGTTCCAGAAGAATTACGGTATCAAACAGGCTGTCCAATTCATGGCACGGAGCGGGAACCCCGGAGTCACTGACCCGGTCATCGTCACGATGACTGCGGGCCGAAATCCAGACATTCATCTCCATGGAGGCCATCAAGTCCCGAATAGCACTCAGTTCTTCCGGAGAGGTTTTGGCACAGTCAAAGCCATCAACCAGTAGGCAGTCCGGCCGAAAAATATTCTGATCGACCAGATCCCGCAACCGTTCCTCCAGTTTAGGCACACTGAAAATCTCGGCGTTAAAGGTCATGATCATCCGGCGCCGGATCATATCTTCCCTGATCGAAACCATATTTTCCAGCTTCTTTCCTTCAACTATGGAATTAAAGATATCATCATACCAAACCTTGGTTTTGTCCAGGGACTGGCCAATGCTGACATGGAGAATATTTTTACCACGCAACATTTTATCCAGTGCGATCTGCACCAAAATGGCAGTTTTCCCCACACCGGCCCGAGCCATCACCAAAGAGACCCGTCCGGCACCTTGCAACTCGCCGGCTGGACTCAACGCCCGCAGCGGATTATTATTTATCAAATCCTGTTTTTGCATATCAAATGACCTCTGTTTGTATCTATCCAGGTTAGTTAGGCAGTAGACTGTAGGCTATTAGCTCTCATCAAAGTCTAGATTTCTTGTTACATCGATCTGCAGTGTAACATGCTCAACTCTCCTGCTGTCTAACCCACTAAAGCGGAAGAAAACATCAGATTTTTTAGGACTCTTTTCAGTACTCGCTTGGCGGGTGTAAGTGCCTTGTCGTAGAGGCAGATAGCGAGCAAGCGAGACCTTCGAGTCCTTGTTTCAAAAGCTGTTTTCAGTTTCTTGTTTTTTATACCCCGGAAAAACTCAATGGGGTACTGAAAAGAGTGAAAGCCTTTCAGGTGTAAGGCACTAAATACCTATAGCCTATCGATCTGAACAGTTACTTTTTTTTCTCTTTTTCCTTCTTTCTAACCTCTTCAATAATCTCTTCAGACACACTTTTGGGCACCTGCCGATAGGAGGCGAACTCCATGGTAAACTCGGCCTTGCCCTGGGTCAGAGAACGAAGAACAGTAGAATAGCCAAACATCTCGGACAGCGGGACTTCCGACTCAATCGCCGTATAGTCATTTTCTTCAAGGGTACCGACAATAATGCCGCGCCGCTGATTCAGGCTGCCCATGATCCCTCCCTGGAACTCGGAAGGGCCTTCCACGGCGACCTTCATGATTGGCTCCATCAAAACCGGACCTGCTTTTAAATATCCTTCTTTGAAAGCGCCAACCGATGCAAGCTGAAAGGCGACATCCGAGGAATCCACCGCATGGGAGGCGCCGTCATTGATGACACAGCGAATACCGGTAATCGGAAAGCCGGCCAAAGCGCCTTTTGCCATGCTCTTGCTGAAGCCCTTATCACAGGAGGAAATAAACTCACGAGGAATGGAACCGCCGACAATCTTGTCGACAAACTCATAGTCACCCTCTTCCAAGGGTTCCATATAACCGCCAACCCGGCCGAACTGACCGGAACCGCCGGACTGTTTTTTATGGGTATAATTAAATTCCGCCATGCGAGTAATGGTCTCACGGTAGGCCACCTGAGGGGCGCCGACCTCGACTTCGGCATCATATTCGCGCTTCATGCGCTCGATATAGACCTCAAGGTGAAGTTCACCCATACCGGAAACAATAGTCTCATTGGTCTCATGATCCACAAAGCTCCTGAAGGTGGGATCCTCCTTAGTGAAACGGTTCAAAGCCTTGGACATGTTGTTCTGGGCCTTGTTGTCCACCGGGATAATGGCCAGGGAAATTACTGCGGCCGGCACATGCATGGAACTCATTGAATAGTTGATCTTGCTGGAGGTAAAGGTATCTCCGGAGGCGCAGTCTATACCGAAAAGGGCAACAATATCACCGGCGCCGGATTCAGAGATCTCCTCCATCTCGTCGGAATGCATCCTGACCAGACGACCGACCTTCACCTTTTTGCCGGTCCTGCTATTAATGATGGTATCGCCCTTTTTCAGGGATCCCTGGTAATTACGGACATAGGTTAACTGGCCGTAGCGTCCATCCTCAAGCTTGAAGGCCAGGCTGACCAGAGGATCATCCTCGTCGGAAGAAAGTACCACCTCCTGTTCGTCATTATCAAGATCAAGGGCGACATTTTTAATATCCAGAGGACTGGGCAAATAATTCATCACCGCGTTAAGCAGGGGCTGAACACCCTTGTTTTTGTAGGCCGAGCCAATAAACACCGGAGCCATCTCAAGAGCGATGGTCCCCCGGCGCACTGCCTCGATGATCATCTCAACGGTAGGTTCACCTTCAAGGATCGCCTCCAACAGTTCATCGGAAAACATTGAAGCGGCGTCGAGCAACTCCTCCCGCCGCTCCTCCGCCTCATCACGTAGATGATCAGGAATCTCTTCCTCACGCATGATCTCGCCGTTGTCGCCGTCAAAATATAAGGCCTTCATGGTAACCAGATCAACCATGCCTTCCATATCCCCTTCAAGACCGATGGGAATCTGCATCATAACCGCGTTCAGACCCAACTTCTCACGGATCTGCTTGGCAACGCGATAAGGATTGGCGCCGGTGCGGTCGCATTTATTGATAAAAGCAATTCTCGGCACATTATACCGGGTCATCTGCCGGGTCACGGTGATACTCTGGGACTGTACACCACCCACGGAACAGAGAATCAGCACGGCACCGTCCAGAACCCGCAGAGCCCGCTCAACCTCAATGGTAAAGTCCACATGGCCGGGAGTATCTATGATATTGATATCATAACCTTTCCAGTTGCAGTAGGTGGCCGCCGACTGGATGGTGATTCCCCTTTCCTTTTCAAGCTCCATGGAATCCATGGTGGCGCCGACGCCGTCCTTACCCCGTACCTCATGAATCGCGTGAATGCGCTGGGTGTAAAACAGGATGCGTTCTGTCAGGGTTGTCTTGCCCGAGTCAATATGAGCGCTGATACCAATATTACGAAACATTTCCAAATCTTTCTTCTTCATGACATTCCCAACCGTTGCAATTCACCACATAAATGCTGGCAAAAACTGCAAACTGCATTATTCTTGATAACATTCTTAAAAAAAACGGCCTCAAACTGAAGGCCGTTTAAAAACAGGTATGAAAGCCGGTCAAACTACCCGGCCTATTACGTTTCTGTCAAGCAAAAACTTAAAAATCCAGCGCCTAAGCCGGCCCAAAAGAGTCAACAAATAACTGCTCAATCGCCTTTTTCCCTTCCTCGCTCAAATTCCGGGTGCCGGAGGCGGCAATTGTTTCATGTTGAATACGGGGTGAATCCTCCTGCCACTGGCCGGATTTCCAGGAAAACCACTGGTTCCTGTTCTGGTCAAAGACGCTGACTGGCCGGTTAAACAGTTTGGCCAGCTCAACAGCCCAGCCAGTACCGCCTTTCACGGTATTATCTTCCAGAATAGCGCCGACAACCAAAACCTGATGACCCTTGTTAACGAAATGAAAAATTGTCTGCAGAACTTTTCTCAGCTTCTTTTTTTCATAATAATTGCGGTTCATCATTTTTGAAGCCAGCTCCATACTAATATCACCCCGCTCCAGTTCCTCATCCGAGAGGACAACAACATTTTTGTCCCGGTTCAGCGCTTGACCGTCAAAGCTGAAATTCACCTCATTCAGGCCCCATTTTTCCGCAGCCTCACCAAAGGCGCTTTCAGCCCCTCTCAGACCACCACTGTATAGTGTACACTTTTCTTTTTCCATCACAGACTCCCATTCAATAAAATCAACATTTATTTTCTAAAAAAAAAGGAGATCGCGCAAACAACGCAATCCCCTTTCAAATTTGTCGGTCTCGTCTTTGATATTATATGGATAATAAAAACCAAAGAAGATTTGTGAAACTCACCTGTTCAGATCAACAAGGGATCATTGCAGAACCTCTAAATTAAACATACCCATCCAATTTTTCAAGAATATTTTTTGATGTTCCCGCAAAAAGTCACAATAAAACGCAAAACCGCAGGTAGTAAGCCTGCAAAATTCCAAAGATAACCAGCTGCAGGGCCGGCGCAGATCTCAAGAACTCATAAAAGCATGGGCCTCGTCGATTCTTTGCTCAATATACGATAAAAGGCCCTCATCCTGGGAGTCATAGTCAAAACAAAGGGCATCTTCACCAAGAAGGCCGCCAGGGACAAAATCTCCCCGCTCCTCTGAATCGTTGATCATATCACCGTAAAAGCACACGGAAAGCCAGCGATTTTGCGGATCGTCATCAATAATATCCACCATGACAAACAATGGCTTCTTGTTCTCCGCCGCTCCTTTCATGCCGGCCCTTAACGAATAGGTCACACCGGGCCTGGAAATAAAACTTAAAACCGTATTTTCTTTTGAACTCAACAGATCTTTGAGTCTGATCAATGCCGGCTTCATGCTCAGGGAATCGTTTTCCCAGCCTTGAAGCATGTTCTCCATTTCCATCTGGTTTTCGTTATCTATAAACATGTCAAACTCCTTACTGAGGCTTAGAGGTTCAAAATCCAACCGCCGGCGCCAGACATCTAATCAAAAACGTCTACGTCACCGTGGCCGCATTCCGAGCAACGCAGCATGGGTTCCCATTTTTCAAAGGCCACCCGCCAGCCCTCTTCCTCAATCTCTTTTTCGTATTGCTCCTGACATTCATCACAGAGCCATCGATCACCATTCGGTGTTACCCACAGTTTCATGATTCTCTCTTATTTTATTTTTTTAACAAATAGTTATTTTTTCGATTGTACAATAGCTGAAATCAGGAAATGATTCAAGAGGGAACAGGCC
>JAGHCC010000323.1 GCA_021160685.1 Desulfobulbaceae bacterium
CAGGCACTTCAGCGGACCAGGGGAACGCATGCGGGAACAAAGGGGACGTTCTTCAGATTATAAGTTTCTCTGGAAAAAATCGTCAGTGGACACCATGCCTTTTTCTAACAAAAAAAATGTACCGGATGAACCAGTGATTTTCGCGTTATGCTTCACAAAAACGCCGCATTCTAGCAGCGATGCGTGCCTCGGGAACAAAACGTTCGACGCGGAAACTTCTCCTGGATAACAAATTTCAAGCGTTTATTATGCAGGACAGTTTAAAAAAACAAAGGCAGGATTCTCAAAGCACCGCTTCCTCCACATCAACCTACGGAATTGGCTATTCAGAAATTCTGCTGAGCATACTAAAATAGGTCAGTAAATGTTGTTATTTGAGTGGGATATCCAAAAAGAGCAATGAGCAAAAACATGGTATTACTTTTGACGAGGCAAGCACTGTTTTCTCAGACCCTCTCTCTCTGACTATTCATGATCCTTTTCATTCTGAAAATGAGGAGCGATTTATTATAATAGGAGCCTCTCATAAGAATCATATTTTAATTGTTGTTCATACGGAACGAGGAGATAGTATTCGAATAATTAGCAGTAGAAAAGCGACGAAAAAAGAGAGGTTATTTTATGAAAGCAATGCCTAATGATCCTGACATGCTAGAGGAATATGATTTCAGTAAAGGTGTAAAGGGTAAATATGTAAAGAGATACGCTGAGGGCGCAAACATTGTTGTTATCGACCCTGATGTGGCCCAATATTTCCCTGACCATGATTCTGTAAATGAAGCCTTGCGATCGCTCCTTCCAATAGTAAAAAGGCATGCAAAAAAAATCGCCGGACAATTACGTTAACGCTGAGCCGCAAAATTGGCGGGATTTTTTTTGAGTTTATCACTTTCTGTGCCTCTGCCCAGTAAGTTGATTAAGCCATAGCGAGCAGGTTGCGCAAGGCGTTTGCTAGGTGAAAGAGTTAACAATGGCACTAACCCGCTAAATTGGAAGAAAACATCAGATTTTTTAGGACTATTTTCAGCACCCCCTTGATGGGTGTAAGTGCCTTGTCGTAGCGGCTTATCCTTGTTTCAAAAGCTACTTCCAGTTTCTTGTTTTTTATTACAGACTTTCAGGTGTAAGGCACTAAAATTTGGATAAAGAAATGGCTATTCCGAAACAGCCTCCTCGTCCATCTTCTGCTCGGCGGCAATGAGCAGAGCTCCCAATGCATTGCCCACCTCGTAATGTTTCGGGAAAATAATTTCAGTCCGCAGTTTTTCGGCAACGCCGGGCAGCAGATGGAGGGCTGCGGCGCCGATACCGATGATCGGAACTTTCAAAAAGAATGACATGCCGACAACCGGATTGTTGCGATAATCCGGGAAAACCCCCTCTAAGCCCTTGCCGGCCTCTTTTTTGAGGACATAATCGAGAATTGCGTCAACAATCTTTTCTTCCGTAGCCTTGAGTGCCAGGAGACAGAATTCTTCAACTCCTGTTCCCATCTGTTTTGCGAGCATTTCGGCGCCCATCCGGGCCGGTTCCGGATTGCCGATGTCAAGCCTGCCCAGAACATGGAGAGCATCAGTGGGGGTAAAGCCCGCGCCGATGACGGTCTGGGTGCGGATATAATTTTCAATTTGTTTCAGTAAACCGATTTCACCAAGATGAAGCTGTTTCTTGATTTCAGCCGGGGTGGATGGGCCGTTGTCGGCAATAAACTGCAGGATAGGATCCGCTTCAATGAGTTCCGGGTTCAGACCCGGAGGAAGAGAAACGCATTGGGCTTGCAGGTCGGGGCCAAGCCATCGCGGCGGCGGGGTGTCAGCTGACAGGGCCAGGGGGATGACCCGGCCTGGGCCGATCTGCAAGGGTTTGTCTTTTCTCAGGACAATATGGCTGTCGCCGCCAATGCCGCTTGTGAACATTTCCACGGCATTGACATGGGTCTGCCATTCGCCGATTACACTACCATCTTTGTCAATTGTCGGTCTGCCTTTCCTGATCATGGTAATATCGGTTGTCGTACCGCCCACATCGACAACGAGAGCGGTATCTTTGCTGGAACAGGAAGCGCCGTAAAAGGCGGTTGCCGCCGGACCGCTGGCAAAGGTTGTTGCTGCTCTTTTGATCGCGTCATTCATGTCCATCGGAGTGGCGTCCCCTCGGATAATGACGACTTTTTCCGTCAGATCCAGTGTTCCCAGGCCATGCCGCAGACCGGAAAAGAAATCAACCATGACCGGCATGAGCCGGGCATTAAGCACGGTGGTCACGGCCCGTTCTTTGCCCCCTGGCCGATCACTGATCCGGTAGGAACAGAACACCGGCTTGTCTGGGTCCATCAGATTGATGGCCTTTTCCACCACTTTTTCATGGGTTGGGTTGATGATGCTCATGGCGCCACACACGGCATAGCCCTGGACATGGTCTTTGAAGGCTGCGATATGATCGACAAGAGCTTCCATTTCCAGCGGGTCTTCTTCCTTGCCCAGATGATTATGGCCACCATGCAGATAGCGAATCAGGGCAATCGGCAGGGAGAATGACTTGATCATCCCTATCACCAGCAGTCCGACTTTGGCGCCTTTTCCCTCGACAATGGCATTTGTCGCAAGCGTTGTGGAAACAGCGATTAAATCGATATCTTCAGGGCTGGTGGATGTGGATGTTAGAATAGCTTCCAGGCCGGCTGCGATGCCGATACTGAGATTATGGTGGGTAGTCGGTTTTTTGGCCGAAGACAGAACCTCGTTATTTTCCAGATCAACCAGGACTACATCCGTAAAGGTGCCCCCTGTATCAATTCCGATTCCGTATTTTTTCTTCTGTTCAGACATTTTTCTTCCTGTAATTTATTTTTGACTGAGCCCTTTTTTGACAGCCCGGGCCATTTGTTTCATGTTGTTGATGTAATCTTCGGCCAGGGGATCAAGACTGACAACGGAGCCATTAATGGCCCTGGCAATGCTCTCGGCGCTTTTCGTTGAGAATTGGGGTTGCACAAAGATGACCCGGATTTTTTCTTCTTGAGCCCGCCTGATCAGGCCGGCAAGATGACGGGCTGTCGGCTCCTTGCCTCCTGTTTCAACCGCCTTCTGTCTGAGACCGTAAGTTTCAGCAAAATAACCGTAGGCCGGATGGAAGACAAAGAAGGTTTTGCCGGCAAGGGGCTGCAGCGCTATTTTGATTTCATCATGAAGCAGGTTCAGATCCCGGACGAAATTTTCATAATTGGCTTTGTACTCATCCCTGTGGTCGGGATCAAGCTGTTCCAGGGTTTCGCGGATGACATCAGCGTGTTCAATGACCAGTAAGGGACTCATCCAGGTGTGTGGGTCCAGTTCATTGCCGTGATCGTGATGGTCTTCTTCTGTGCTCGCGGGCCGGATAGTGCGGCCGGTATCAACCACCCGCAGGTTCGGCATGTTGCTTTTAATTTTTGGGAGCAGGACATTTTCAAAAGGCATACCCGCTCGAAAAAAAAGACTGGCCAGGGAGAGGCGGGCCATCTGCCTGGGAGAAGGCGCATAAGTTGCCGGATTTTGGTCTGAGGGAAGAAGAATGTTGACCTCAACATGGCTGCCGCCGACTCTCTCGACAAAATAGGCTTGGGGGGCAATGCTGACAAAAACAGAGATCCGGTTTTTTTCAGCGGCGTATGCATCGTTAAATCCAAAGTCGGCAAACGCCATGATCAGGATGGCGGTGATCCAGCATAAAATGATGTCTTTATTTTTAGGCATAACCTGATAAAATATTCTAATTATCTTCCTGTTACAAGGAAATTATGGTTTGTGTTGATGGTTTTTTAGTGCCTTACCCCTGAAAGTCTGTCATAAAAAATAAAAAACTGAAAGTAGCTTTGGAAACTATATTGGATAATTTCAAGTTGAGTTGGATTAGAAAGGAATAAATCCTTATGAAGGGAATTTTCTAGGCAGAATCAGAGGATATTGCTAAAATAAGATTTTAAATTACGTCGCAAATGCAATAGAGGCTATTGAAGTATGCCGGATAATTCGCTGGTCAGTAATGACCATACTACGAAAATTAAGGATTACGTCGACCAGATGCCGAGTCTGTCCAGCACTGTGACCAAGGTGTTGGAGGTCTGTAATCAACCGGACACCTCGCCAAACGATTTGAACCGTGTCATCTCCCTTGATCCTGTCCTTACCGGTCAGGTCCTGAAGCTCATTAACTCGGCCTATTATACCCTTTCCAACCAGGTCACCAGTCTGACCAGGGCCATCATCATGCTTGGGCTGAACACGGTAAAAAATCTGGCCTTGAGCACCGCCATTCTCGGCAGTCTCGCCGGCGAGAAATCCCAGTGTCTTGTCATGGACAGTTTTTGGAGTCATTCCCTCTGTGTGGGGGTGACGGCAAAGGCCCTGGCTGCTCATAAAGGAATACCCGCCGCCATGCTTGAGGAATATTTTGTTGCCGGACTCATGCATGATTTGGGGAAAATTCCCTTGAGCAACTGTTTTGCCGATGACTACCGGAAGGCGCTGGAACTGGCCTGGCTGCAGAGATGCTCCCTGCAACGGGCCGAGAATATGATTTTCGGTTTCGATCATTGCGTTGCCGGTAAACTGATTGCCGATAAATGGCAGTTGACCGGGCCGATCACCGACACCATGGTTCATCATCATGACCTGGATGTTTCAGAGGAAAGTCGGGATCTGGTTGTGACGGTGGCCATGGCCAATCTTTATGCCAATCTCTTTGATATCGGCACGGCCGGCGATATGAATCTGGAGGTAAGCGATGTGGGAAGCGTTCTTGATGCCTCGGAAATGGAGTGGCAGGAGTTGTCCGCGTTAAACAATAAAATTCAGGAGGAGATTGACAAGGCACAGGTCTTTCTGCAGATTGCCGGAGAGGGGAGGACATGAGAGTCAAGTTTTGGGGCGTGCGGGGATCCATTCCCTGCCCGGGGCCGAATACGGTGAGATATGGCGGCAATACCCCGTGTATCGAGCTGCGTTTTGATGATATCGGCCGTTTGATTATTATTGATGCAGGCTCGGGAATACGGGAACTGGGGAATTTTATGATGGGGCACGATCTTCCCAGGGGGCCGATGAAGACAGAGATTTTTCTCTCCCATACCCATTGGGATCATATCATGGGTTTTCCATTTTTTACGCCGATTTATATTCCCGGCACCAAAATCAAAGTCTATGGTCCGGTTTCCTATGAACAGGACACCCTGGAAAAAATTGTCGGCGGTCAGCTTACCTACCGGTATTTTCCGGTCCGGGGAGCCGAACTTGGAGCTGAGATCAGGTATCTTCCCCTGAAGGAAGGCCGTTTTGACCTTGGTGATGGTATCACCCTGATTACGAAATATCTCAATCATCCAATTCTCTGTCTGGGTTTTCGTTTTGAATATAAGGGCAAGGTCTTCTGCACCGCCTATGATACCGAACCATTCAGGAATATTTTCTGTACAGACCCGGATGATCCTTCCTATGATGAGGCTATGGCCAGCGAGGGAGAACTGGTTGCCAGGGAGCAGAACTCGGTGGTGGAACAATTTTTCAGCGGGGCGGATCTACTGGTTCATGACTGCCAGTATATCGAGGAAGAATATAACAGAGACAAGGCCGGCTGGGGCCATTCCACTTTCGAGCATGTCTGTCCGGCCGCAAACCGGGCCGGAGTCAAACAACTCGCTCTCTTTCATCATGATCCCATGCGCACGGATGACCAGTTGGATGAACTGGCCGGAATTCATTGCCGGCCCGGCAAATATGGGGACAGCGTAATTTTCCCGGCCCGCGAGGGGATGGAGATTGAACTCTAGACAAAGGGACAAAGGGACAAAGGGGCAAAGGTTCAGAGGGGTGCTTCTTAGCCTCTCGTTTATAATTTGCTGAAAAGAAAGTAGTTTGTGGGTCTGAGAGGTAAATTTTTTAGATGGAATATGCAAGAATCTAACCCCGCCGACACCTCTCTCCGCAAGATCAAAGGCATTCTTGAAATTATCACCTTCCAGAATGACGACAATGGGTTCACTGTGGCCCGCCTGCAGGAGTCTGAAAAGACAAAAGGTGATCTGACAACCATTGTTGGTCATCTTTCCGGAGTTAATGTCGGCTCCACCCTTGCACTGTCCGGTTTATGGGTGAAGGATTCCCGCCATGGCTGGCAGTTTCAGGTCAAGGATTATATAATCCTCAAACCAAATACCCTGAACGGCATGGAACGCTACCTCGGTTCCGGCCTTATCAAGGGCATCGGTCCGAAATTCGCCGCACGGATTGTCGGTACATTCGGCCTGGCCACCCTGGATATCCTGGAGGAAGATCCTGATCAGTTAAAACAGGTTACTGGCCTGGGTAAAAAAAGAATCCAGCGGATCAAAAAGGCCTGGCACGACCAGAAGGGCATCCATCAGGTCATGGTCTTTTTGCAGAGTCACGCCATTTCTGCAGCCTATGCCGTCAAGATTTATAAAAAATACGGCGTTCGTGCCCTGGCGGTGGTCAAGGAAAATCCCTACCGGCTGGCTGAGGATATCTGGGGAATCGGTTTCAGGATTGCCGACCGGATTGCTAAATCTCTGGGCATTGCTGTTTTTGACGAGCGGCGGGCCAGGGCCGGCCTGCTCTTTGCTCTGAATGAAGCAAGCAATGACGGTCATTGCTACCTGACACTGGAGGAGCTGTTTCGTTCGTGCCATAAGCTGCTGGATCCGGACAATGAATATCCCGGCCAGGAGGCGGTATTGGAGAAAATCCTGCCGCAGCTGGTGACGGATAACAGGATTGTCCTGGAGGAAGACCGGATATATCTTGCGCCGTTGTTTTTTGCCGAAAGCGGCGCGGCTCGGAATTTGCTCGCAATAAGCGGCCAGGGCTCTCTTTGCTCCGATATCGAGGTTGATCCGGCCCTTGACTGGGCCGAAAAAAGGATGAAGATCGATTTTGCCAAGGATCAGGTTCTGGCCCTGAAAGTTGCTTTGCAAAACCGATTTTCCATTATCACCGGCGGGCCGGGAACCGGAAAGAGCACCATCCTAAAGGCTTTGGTTCTTATATTCTCGGAAAAGGGCATTAGGACACAGCTGGCCGCTCCCACCGGTCGGGCCGCTAAAAGGCTGGCTGAGGCCTGTGGCCGCGAGGCGAAAACCATCCATCGACTGCTGGAATATGATCCCTCGATTCAGGGTTTTAAAAGAAGCAGTGATAATCCCCTGGTCGGAGACCTGATCATTATTGATGAGGTGTCCATGATGGATGTGGTCCTGGCCAATGCATTATTCCGGGCTGTTGCTCCCGGAGCATCTCTTCTGCTCGTCGGCGATGCGGATCAGCTGCCTTCAGTGGGGCCGGGGAATATCCTGCGGGACTGTATCAATTCGGCTGTGATTCCCGTCAGCCGGCTCAGCCGGATTTTCCGGCAGGGCCAGGGTTCATTGATCAGCCTGAATGCCGTCCGCGTCAACCAGGGCAAGTTCCTGGAACTTCTGCCCGATTATCGGGGAGAGAAGGATTTTTATTTTATTCAACGCGAGGAAACGGCAGCCATTGAAGAGGAGATTGTCGGCCTCTGTCGGCAGAGATTGCCGAAAAAGTTTGGTTTTGATCCGTTTCGTGATATTCAGGTGCTCACTCCCATGCGCAGGGGACTCATCGGCGCTGACAACCTGAACCGCAGACTGCAGGACGCTCTTAATCCCCTCGTTTCGTCGCGTATCGGGACAGGAGGGCTGTTCCGGATTAATGACAAGGTCATGCAGATTCGCAATAATTATGATAAGGATGTTTTTAACGGCGATCTTGGTTATGTGACGGCGGTCGACCAGGAGGAGCGAACCTTGACCGTGGACTTTGAAGGTCGAAAAGTTCTCTATGAGGGTGGTGACCTGCGTGAATTGGTGCTGGCCTATGCCTGTACGGTTCATAAGGCCCAGGGCTCGGAGTTTCCCTGCGTTATTATGCCGATTCATACCTGCCATTATCCTCTGTTGCAGCGCAATCTCTTATACACCGGCATGACCAGGGGCAGGAAGCTGGTCATTATTATTGGCACTAAAAAAGCTCTGGCCATCGCCATCCGCAATAACCGCGTTGTCCGGCGCAATACCAGGCTGAAGGAGCGGTTACGTTTTTAGACCCTTTTAGGGTCAATTACGAATTACGAATAATGAGTTTGAAGGAAGTTATCTGATGAGAAAATACCGTAATTCGTAATTCTCAATTCCGCCAACGGCGGCTGAGGTAGAAGTCATGGTCATCACGGATGAGTTCAAGTTCCCGCGGCCTCCCCGGATAGAGCCTGGAGCAAGGGACAGAGGCGTTGATAGGATTGACGGCATCATTCCGGTGCTGCCGGTGAAGCGCTATTGGCGGAAATGGCGAAAAAATAAAGACCGTCGCCATCTGAAGGGTGTTGATGAATCCCTGCCGGATGGCGCGGAAAAAACATTGCAGATACTGGTTGATAATGTGAACGAAAATCTACAGAAACATCAGGTGCCGATTCATATTGGCCTGGTAAAGATTCATAAGGGCTATGAGATTGATATCTATGACTGTTCGGATAACCGGGTCTGTAAAATAATCAAGGAAGAGGCGGTTCATCTTGAGGATCTTTCCACCCTTTTCCGTAATTTACAGGAGGAGTCCGGGATATTAATTGATACCGTCTCCTGAAAGTTTTTTTTCGTTGATAAATGACCTTAAATATGCTAACCATGCTCGTCAGATTAAATGAATGCCCATTCATCTGGGCGAGGATTACGTTAGGCCTAGGAAAATGAAACTACAAGAATTGTTGAAGGAGAAAAGATCGTCCATTTTGGATAAATGGGTTGATAAGGTACTGAACACCTATTCGGACGAAGCTTTTCAAATTTTCAAAAATCAGAAGAATCAATTTGCCAACCCGGTTGGACACAGAGTCAAAGTCGGGCTGGCTGCGTTGTATGATGCGATTCTCGATAGTGAAACAGAGAATAGGATTCCCCTTTTGTTTGAGGAATTTGTGCTGGTAAGAGCGGTTCAGGTTTTTACTCCATCACAAGCCATTTATTTTATTTTTCAATTGAAAGACGTGGTTCGTGAAGAATGTGAAAAAGCGGGTCTGACAGATTTTTATAAAGACCTGCTGACTTTTTATGAAAGTATAGATGCAGTTGCGTTGCTTGTTTTTGATCTTTACATGGCGAGCCGGGACAGATTGTATCAGGTGAGAATTGCTGAGCTCAAGAGCGGTGCTCATATTTTCACCGATGGCGGTTGCCCGACTCAATTGCTGCGTGAGTACAGAAAGAATAAGCGTAACTAAAGATATGCCTGATTTGTCGAGAGAGGAAATCGTGCAATTCAGGTACAACCACAAGAAGCGAGGTAAAGGTAAATGAAAGTTCTCTATCCTTTCATTGCAGTCTTGGCTCTGGTAGCGGTAGCTTTGGTGGGTTCGCAAATTTCAGGTTTGCAGTACCTGCTGGGAATTGCGCTTCCCTACCTGGCATTTGCAATTTTCCTGGGCGGCTTTGTCTATCGGGTATTGCAATGGGCAAAAACTCCCGTTCCATTCAGGATTCCCACCACCTGTGGTCAGGGAAAATCGCTCTCCTGGATCAAGCGGGACCCGTTGGATTGTCCCAACAACAAACTAGAGGTTGCAGGCCGGATGTTTTTGGAAATATTCCTGTTTCGTTCGCTGTTCAGGAATACCAAGGCCGAAATTGGAGAGGGACCGCAACTGAGTTACGGTTCGAGCAAGTACCTCTGGCTGTTCGGGATTCTGTTCCATTATTCATTTTTGGTAATTATCCTGCGGCATCTGAGGCTTTTTACTGAGCCCATCCCACTTTTTGTCAAAGTCATCGAGTTTGGCGACGGTATTCTTCAGCTTGGAGCGCCGACCATCTATCAGACAGATCTTGTCCTGCTGGGTGCGGTCGCGTTTCTCTTGGGTCGGCGTCTTATTATGCCCCAGCTGCGTTATATCTCGTTGCCGGCTGATTACTTTCCCCTTCTGTTGATCTTTGCAATCGCTGTCAGTGGAATCCTGATGCGCTGGGTCTTCCGGGTAGACATCATTGCTGTTAAACAGTTGACAGACGGCATTGCCTCTTTCTCTCCGGTTCTGCCGGATGGGATTGGAGCGATGTTCTTTGTCCATGTCGTCCTGGTCTGCACCCTGTTGATTTATTTCCCCTTCAGCAAGCTGATGCATATGGGTGGCGTCTTCCTGAGCCCAACAAGGAATATGTCAAATAATAGCCGAGCTGTCCGGCATATTAATCCCTGGAACGATCCCAATATCAAACCCCATTCCTATGCGGATTATGAGGATGAATTCAGGGAATTTATGGTCGAAGCCGGGCTCCCGGTTGATAAGGAGCTCCCCCCGGCAGAGAAGAAGGAGGAGTAGAGAGAAATGGCACTACCTAAATTAGAAGAATTAAGTAAAAGCGTGGCTAAGGGCCCGTCGCTTATGACGGGTGGTATTCCGAAGCACGATTGGCTTGAGACCACCCCGGTTTTTAAGCCCGAGAATTTTCCATATCCAACAAAACAGGAAAAACTTGAGTATCTGAAGTTTCCAAATCCCAGGGAATGGAGTCCGGAGGATGAGGACTGGAAGCTGCCGTCGAACTGGAAAGATATTATTCTCCAGGGATTTAAGGAGCGTATCGACAAGTTTCGCTCTTTTCGGATATTTATGGATTGCTGTGTTCGATGCGGCGCCTGTGCTGATAAGTGTCATTTTTTCCTGGGCACGGGTGATCCACAGAACATGCCGGTTCTGAGGGCTGAATTGATACGTTCGGTTTATCGTAACGACTTTACCACAGCCGGTAAGCTGTTCGGTAAAATGGCCGGCGCCAGGGATTTGACCATTGATGTGTTAAAAGAATGGGCCCAATACGCCTATCAGTGTACTGAGTGCCGGCGTTGCTCGGTTTTCTGTCCTTACGGTATTGATACCTGTGAAATTACCATGATGATGCGCGAGCTTCTTCATTTGGTGGGAATCAGCATCAACTGGTGTATGGAGCCGGTTGCAAACTCCAACCGTACCGGTAACCACATGGGGCTCCAGCCCCATACCTACTATGAAAATGTTCAATATCTGGCTGATGATATCGAGGAGATCACCGGTGTCAAGGTTGATGTCCCCTTTAACAAAAAAGGAGCCGATATCCTTTTCATCACCCCCTCGGCCGATGTTTTTGCTGAGCCGGGCATTTACACCTGCATGGGGTATCTGATCCTCTTTCATTATCTTGGATTGAACTATACCTGGAGCACCTACTCTTCCGAGGGTGGAAACTTCGGTCTCTTCACTTCCAACGAGATGATGAAGAAGTTGAACGCCAAGATGTATGCTGAAGCCGAGCGATTGGGCGTTAAATGGATTCTGGGCGGCGAGTGCGGTCATATGTGGCGTGTTGTTCACCAGTATATGGATACCATGAACGGGCCGGCCGATTTTCTGGAAGAGCCTGTTTCGCCCATTACCGGAACTAAATTTGAAAATGCCGCCTCCACCAAGATGGTGCATATCAGTGAATTTACGGCTGATCTGATCAAGCACGGTAAACTGAAACTTGATCCAAGCCGTAATGCACACCGGATCCCGACTTTCCACGATTCCTGTAACCCGGCACGGGCCATGGGATTATTGGATGAGCCTCGTTATATTCTAGATCATGTTGTGCCGAAATGGCATGAAATGCCGGAGAACACGATTCGCGAGAAAACATTCTGCTGCGGCAGCGGCACAGCACTGAATACCGATGAGATTATGGACCTGAGGATGCGTTCAGGCTTGCCGCGGGCAAATGCAGTCAAATTTGTTCAGGACAAGTTTAACGTCAATATGCTGTCCTGTGTCTGCGCCATTGACCGCGCCACCTTGCTATCTCTGGTAAATTACTGGACGCCTGGTGTCGATGTCTGCGGAATTTCGGAACTGGTCGGCAATGCGTTGGTTCTAGACGGTGAAATAAAGAGGGAGACAGGACTGCGTTTCGAGCCTCTTGCAGGAATGGAAGGGTGATATTTATGTATGACGGAGCAAAAATCATACCCGGATTGATAATTTTCGTAGTCCTCGCAACGTTTGCAATTTGGTATGGAGCCGGGGATGTCAAACAGGTGCCGAAGCCGGAAAAGCCGGTTGGCTATACAAACTGTGTTAAACCGACACAGGAAATGAAAGAGTCGCACATGACTCTGCTGAATCAGTGGCGGGACGAGGTTATCCGCGAAGGCAAGAGAGAACAGGTTGAAGCCGGTGGCAAGATGTATGAGAAAAGTCTGCAGAACGGTTGTATGCATTGCCATACCAGCAAGGAAAAGTTCTGTGATGTATGTCACTCCTATGCGTCTGTGAGACCTTATTGTTGGGATTGTCATATGTCGGCTAAGAAGATCAAGGGCTTGGAGGAGGCGATATAAATGGATAATAAAAGAAGAAAATTTCTCAAAATCGCCGGGCTTTCAGCGGTTGCGGGGATTGGCGCTCCAGCTGCCCTTAATATGCTGATGAAAGGTAATGTTCAGGCTTCTTCGTCTCATGGTCACGGAGATGATCATGGTGGAGGACATGAAGAGGCTAAAGGACATGGCGCGCATCAAAAAGAGGTCAAACTCGGCAAGCGCTATGGCATGGTTATTGATGTACATAAATTTAATCATACTCCGGGACTGGTGCAGAAATGTATTGATGCCTGCCATGATACATTTAATGTTCCGGATATCGGTAATAAAAAGGATGAGGTCAAGTGGATATGGGAAGAGCCATTTGCTCATGCCTTTCCTGAGCACAGCCATTACAAAAAAAATACCGAACTCCACCATTTGAGTTTTCTGGTGACATGTAATCATTGTGACAGTCCTCCATGTGTCAGGGCATGCCCCACCCAGGCGACCTTTAAGAATGAAGACGGCATTGTCATGATGGATTTCCACCGCTGCATCGGCTGCCGGTTCTGTATGGCCGCCTGTCCGTATGGCTCCAGGAGCTTTAATTGGCGTGATCCGCGCGGCATGAAGGACGGAAAACCCTTCATTAAAAAAGTGAATCCTGAGTTTCCCACTAGGATGCGCGGAGTTGTTGAAAAATGTAACTTCTGCGCCGGACGGTTGAAAAAGGGCTTGTTGCCGAAATGTGTTGAGGCGACAGGAGACACGAAGGCCATGGTTTTTGGCGATCTGAATGATCCCAACTCTGAGGTTTCCAAGGTGTTGAAATCTCGTTTTACCATTCAACGTAAACCAGCATTGGGTACCAAACCCTCTGTGTTCTATATCATCTGAGGTGAGGCATCATGTTAGAAAAAGCACTTCAAGGAAATGCTAAATACTGGTCATGGGTCGGCTTCCTGCTCTCGATGATGGGAATGGGTGCCCTTTGCTATGTCCTTCAGTTTAATTATGGTCTTGGCCTGACCGGCATGAGCCGGGATGTTTCCTGGGGACTTTATATTTCCCAGTTTACATTTCTGGTTGGTGTTGCCGCTTCGGCGGTCATGCTTGTTCTGCCATATTATCTTCATAATTATAAAGAATTCGGTCGGATCACAATTCTTGGTGAGTTCCTTGCCATTGCATCTGTGTCCATGTGTCTGATGTTTATCATGGCTGATCTCGGTCAACCCATGAGAGCTTTGAATGTTGTTCTTCACCCCACACCGCATTCGATTCTGTTCTGGGATATGATCGTATTAAACGGCTATCTCTTTTTAAACGTTGTTGTCGGCTGGGTTGCCTTGAATTCAGAGTATAAGGGCACACATCCACCCAAATGGGTTTATCCCCTTGTCTATCTGTCAATCCCCTGGGCAGTTAGTATTCATACGGTAACCGCCTTTTTGTACTGCGGACTCCCAGGCAGGCATTTCTGGATGACAGCTATTCTTGCTCCCCGCTTTCTGGCTTCTGCTTTTGCTGCTGGTCCTGCCTTGCTGATTATTCTCGTTATGATTGTCCGCAAGTTCTCCAGTTTTGATGCCGGTGATAAAGCGATCAATAAATTGGTTACTGTTATAATTTATGCCGGTTTGATGAATTTTTTCTTTGTCGGACTCGAGCTTTTCGTTGGGTACTACAGTAATATACCTGGGCATATTCATACGCTGGATTATCTGTTCTTCGGCCTGGCTGATCATGATACCGGCGTGATTTACAATAATCTGATGCCGTGGATGAGAGTATCGGTGATCATGGGTGTTATTTCACTGTGTCTGCTTGGCTGTAAAAAGACAAGAAATAACTCGGGCATTTTGTTCGTTGCCTGTGGCTTGATGTTTTTCTCCCTCTGGATTGATAAAGGTCTGGGTCTGGTTCTTGGCGGTTTTGTCCCGTCTCCCCTTGATTATATCGTTGAGTATGTACCTTCAATCCCTGAGATTTTCATTACTCTGGGTGTCTGGTGTACAGGGTTCTTTATTTTGACCATTCTTTACAAGGTTGCAATTTCCGTGAAGACTGAGGCAGAAAGAGTCTCGTAGTACCAATTTATAAGTCATCAACCAAAGGCTCATTCCTGTTTGACAGGGGTGAGCCTTTTTTTATTTGATTTGCGTATATAACGGCTATGAAGTAAAAAGTAGAACGTTAGCCGCCTTTATTGGGGTGATTTAACTATGGTTGAAAAATCCCCCTAAATCCCCCTTTTTCTAAGGGGGACTATTCGGAGTAGTCCTTAAGTTAACGACATTGAAATCTGATTCATAATTGACCCTATTTTCTCTATTATTCCTAATTTAAGTATGTGAAAATCAATAATGCTTCGAAATAATATATTAGATCAGATTGGCAATACACCTCTTGTGCCAATCCTTCGATTAAATCACAATAAAAATGTTAAAATCCTGGCAAAGATCGAGTCCTTTAATCCCGGCGGTTCAGTAAAAGATCGTATCGCTCTGAGTATGATTGAGGCCGGCGAGAAAAGCGGCGAACTGACGCCGGATAAAATTGTTCTTGAAGCGACCAGTGGCAACACTGGGATTGGTCTGGCCATGGTTTGTGCCGTGAAAGGCTACCGCTGCCAGCTTGTGATGCCGGATAATGCCAGTGTCGAACGGCGCAAGATTATGAGCGCCTTTGGAGCCGAAATTGTCTTGACTCCAGGAAAGCGTGGCACGGACGGAGCCATCGAACAGGCCTATGCCATGGCCCGTGAACACCCGGATATTTATTTTTTGACCGATCAGTTTAACAACGAAGCAAACTGGCAGGCTCACGCCAAAACCACCGGCCCTGAGATCTGGGAGCAGACCGGTGGATCTGTTACCGATGTCGTGGCAACCCTGGGGACAACAGGGACCGTGATGGGTCTTTGTATGTATTTTGCCCAGAATCATCCCGAGGTGCGGGTTACAGCGATTGAGCCTTTTTTAGGCCACAGGATTCAGGGGCTCAAGAACATGAAGGAGTCCTACAAACCCGGCATTTTTGATAAAAAACTTCCCCATCAGATTATAAATATTCCGGATGAGGAAGCATTCCGCCACGCCAGGCTTCTGGCCAGGAAAGAAGGCATTTTCGTCGGGATGAGTTCTGGAGCTGCTCTTTGCGGCGCACTTTCCCTGGCGGTACAGATGGAAGAGGGAACCATTGTTGTACTTTTTCCTGATAGTGGCGATAAATATCTGAGCACTGCTCTCTTTACCAGAAAAAAAACTGTTACATCCAAAAGTTCTCAGTTACGTTTTTTCAATTCCCTGAAGCGAAGAAAGGTGGTTTTTGAACCACAGTCGGAAAAGAAGGTTACTTTTTATGCCTGTGGTCCCACGGCTCATGAAATTGCTAACTTGAGCCATTGCCGTCGATTTGTCGTTGCTGATTTGATTAATCGTGTATTGCTCAGCAAAGGGTATCAGGTTGATTCCTGCATGAATTTTACTGATCTTGATGATAACACTATCAACGGAGCCGCGAAAAACAAAGAGTCCCTGCAGAAGTTTACTGGTCGTTACATCAAAGAATATATGAAGGATATTGATACGTTGGGGGTCAAGCATGCTACCCGTTATCCACGGGCATCCGAGCATGTCGATGAAATGATTGAGCTGGCTCATCAGCTTATGCATAAAGGATTTGCCTATGAGAAGCTGGGTTCTGTTTACTTTGATATCTCAAAATTTACAGACTACGGCAAACTTTCCCGCGTTGACCTTGATAAGATTAAAATCGGCAAAACCGTAGATCTTGATGAATACGAGAAACACAGTCCCCTTGATTTTACCCTGCTTAAAAGAACAACCCTGGCCGAGTTGAAAACTGGTGTTTTTTATGAGACTGATTTCGGTAATATGCGGCCGGGCTGGCATATCGAGTGCGCGGCCATGTCTCTTCATTATTTTGGCGAGACCATGGATATTCATACCAGCAGCCGTGATCTGATTTTTCCTCATCATGAAAATGAGAACGCTATTGCTGAGGCGCTGACCGGACAGCCTCTTGCCAGATTATGGGTTCACAGTGAGTTGCTGTTGGTTGACGGTAAGAAGATGAGCCAGGATAATAACAACGTCATCACCCTGCGTGACGTTCTTGAGAAAGGCTATACAGGGAGGGATGTCCGTTTTTTTCTTATTCGCACCCATTATCGGAAACCTGTTCATTTTACCTTTAAACGACTGGATGCGGCGCAAATGAGTCTGCGCCGTCTCGATGAATTCACGCGAAAGCTGATCTGTTTGCCGCCGGGTCTGCCCCATCCCCAGGTCGCAGCCTATTTGACTGAAATGGAAGAACAGTTTTTCTCGGCCATGGATGATGATCTTAATATCTCCAAGGCCATGGGAGCCGTCTTTAATTTTATTAAAAAGACGAATCCAATTGTTCAGGAAGGGCGGCTTGATCGTGACCAGAAGAAATATCTTCTTGAGTCCTTTGCCAAAATCGACGAAATATTGAATATTTTTAAATTGGAAGAATGTCCCCTGGCCCCTGAAATTGATAACCTGATTAGGGATCGTGAAAAGGCGCGCAAACAAAAGGACTGGACACGGGCCGACACGGTGCGGGAAGAGCTGGCTAGAAAGGGCATCGCGGTCATGGACACGGTTAAAGGCCCGATTTGGATGGAACTGGATAAGGACTGAGTAGCTGCATTGAAGGCATAAGGGTCAAAGGGTCAGAGGGTCAGAGGGGGGTAGTCTCGGTCTTTCGTAATTCCACAATAAGTGGTGGCAACCTGTAAACAAATCCCCCTCAATCCCCCTTTACAAAGGGGGATGTTGTCGATATGCCACCACTTATTGTGGAATTACGAAAGACCGAGACTACCCCCCTCTGACCCTCTGACCCTTTGACCCTTA